>CAZRMA010000134.1:0-9348 GCA_964600655.1 uncultured Ignavibacteriaceae bacterium | reverse complement strand
AGAATTAAAAACATATATTTCAGTTTTCATCCAAATAAAAAATAATTTTAAAAAATATCTTCCACTTCATAATTGCGATCAGCCGTATTAGATAATTGTTTCTTTTATTCATGTCAAGTATATTAGCGTAATAACGTATTTATTCTTTCAAAATAAATGTGAGGAAAAATTGTTTTTGTGAAAAGTAATAGGAACAGTTTGGTCTACAAAAAAAGATGAAAATTTAGTCGGTGCAAAATTTTTAATTGTAAAGCAGCTTGATCTTAACTTGAATGAAAAAAACAATTTTGTGGTTGCGGTGGATAGTGTTGGTGCAGGCGAAGGTGAAATCGTTTTAGTAGCCACAGGCAGTTCTTCAAGGCAAACTGAATTTACAAAAAACAAACCAGTTGATGCCGTTGTTATGGCAATAGTTGACAAACTTGATGTAGCATTAAAAGAGATGCTTGTTAAAGAAGAAAATTAGTTTAAACTTTTATTTAATTAATCTTTAAATTATTTTTATAAAAAAATTTTGCTAAATATGTTTTTCGGGAAAGTAATCGGAAATGTTTGGGCTACAAAAAAATATAAGGCTATAAATAGTTTTAAATTGATGCTGGTGCAGCCGATTACTGCAGAACAACAAAATGATGGTGATCCTTTTATTGCTGTGGATACTGTTGGCTCGGGACCCGGAGAAATTATATTTTATATTACTGCTTCAGAAGCTGTAATTCCATTACCGGTCGATATGGCTCCTGTTGATGCTTCGATTGTTGGAATTGTTGATTCTATTAATTTAGAAATATAACGATATAAAGGACACCCGTGCGTATAACAAAACAATTTACAAACCGCGAAAGTCAGTCTCTCGATAAATATTTACAAGAAATTGGGAGAGTCGATCTTCTAACCGCTGAACAAGAAATTGAATTAGCAATTAAAATTAAAAACGGTGACCAGCATGCTTTGGAGGCATTAACAAAAGCAAACCTAAGGTTTGTTGTAAGCGTTGCCAAACAATATCAAAACCAGGGATTGTCCCTTGGTGATTTAATAAATGAGGGAAATCTTGGTTTAATAAAAGCAGCTAAAAGATTTGATGAAACTCGAGGATTTAAATTTATATCCTATGCTGTTTGGTGGATACGACAATCTATACTTCAAGCTTTGGCCGAACAGTCAAGGATAGTTCGTTTGCCTTTAAATAGAGTGGGTGCCTTAAATAAGATTGGTAAAGCTTATAGTAACCTGGAACAAGAATTTGAAAGGGAACCGAGCCCGGCTGAATTGGCGCAAGAACTTGATATGGACGTTGTTGAAGTTTCCGATGCATTAAAGATTTCGGGAAGACATGTATCAATGGATGCTCCTTTTTCACAAGGTGAAGAAAACAGTTTATTGGATGTTATACAAAATGATCAGCAGCCTTCACCGGATTTTGTTTTAATTAGTGAATCATTAAAATCGGAAATTAAAAGAGCACTTTCTACTTTATCTGAAAGGGAAGCGGAAGTTATAAAACTTTATTTCGGTTTAAATAAGGAACATTCCCTTACTCTTGAAGAAATTGGTGAGAAATTTAATCTAACACGTGAAAGAGTTCGGCAGATTAAAGAAAAAGCAATCAGAAGATTAAGACATGCATCACGAAGTAAAAATTTAAGAGCATATCTTGGATAGCCTGACTAAAAAATATTTTAGAAAATTTCTCTACTGCTTATCCATTATTTTTATCATTTTCATCACAGGCTGCTCATCATCACTAAACTCCGAAAGATATAAAACCAAAACAGAGAAAACAGATACAGAAAAAAAATCACCAGTTAGATTTACAGATGAAAATGATAATGAAAATCATATCAAAACAGATGAAAAAATTAATGATGATGATTTAAAAACTACAGCTCTGTCAGAAGATATCGATTCGGATGAAAATGATTTAGATGATATTCCTGAAGAACATAATAAAGTTGATTTATCTTCAGTCTCTAACAGAATTTTATCTCATAATAATGAATCCACTGCGTTCAGCACTGTAAAAGAAAAAATGCTGATGGAAATTATTCGTTATTTAAATACACCATATAAATTCGGTGGGACAACTAAAAAGGGGATTGACTGTTCAGCTTTCACTCAAACGGTTTTTAATCATGCTGTAGATTTTCAACTGCTTAGAACAGCGAGAGGGCAGTTTACGCAGGGAATAGAAATAGATGATAAAAATGAATTGAAGTTTGGTGATTTGGTTTTTTTTAATACAAGAAGAAGAGTTAAACCAGGACATGTTGGAATTTATATTGGAGACAACTTATTTGCGCACGCCAGCTCTAAAAACGGTGTTATAGTTTCTACATTGGATCATAATTACTATTCAAAACGATTTATGGGCGCCAGAAGGCTGGAAGTTTTATCTGCGTCAAAATAGTTTTAATTCATAATTACATTCAAAATAAAAAAGCCATTCAGTTTGAATGACTTTTCAATTTTACTTGTCTTTTATTTCCTAACTACAACCTGAGGTTGATCCGCAAGTCATACATTTTAAGCAGGTTCCATTTCGAACCATGGTCATGCTTTGGCATTCAATACAAATATCTCCTGTGTAGCCTTTTTCAATCGCCTGGCGCACTTTCGAGTGAATTGAATGTTTGGCTTGAGCAGCCATAGGCTTACTTCTAACAGTCTTTAGCTCTGCCGGAGCATATTCTTTTGAATTGATTTCTTCTTCATCAAGTTCAATTACTCTTTCACTTACTACTTCTTCGCTTTCGAATTCAGGTTCAACCAATTTTTTTACAATTCCAGGTGAAGCTTTTTTTGTTATCTCTTCCGGTTCAACATGTGCGAGATCATGCCGTCCTAAATAAGTAACGGCCAATTCTCTGAAGATATAGTCGATGACCGAGGTAGACATTTTAATTTTTGAGTTTCCTGTAACCATTCCGCTCGGCTCGAACCTTGTAAATACAAATGCATCCACAAATTCTTCCAATGGAACGCCGTGCTGTAATCCCAATGAAATGGAAATAGCAAAGCAGTTAAGTAAAGATCTGAATGCTGCACCTTCTCTGTGCATGTCAATAAATATTTCACCGATTTGGCCATTTTCGTATTCGCCGGTTCTTATATAAACAGACTGCCCATTAATTTTAGCTTTCTGAGTATAGCCGGTTCTTCTATCAGGTAGTCTTCTTCTTTTGGCAATATACCTATGAATAATTTTCTCTGCAATTTTAACTATATCATTGTGTTCTTTTTCTTCAATAATTGCTTCAAGTTCTTCTTCACTAATTGAATTTAAAGGTTGTGAAAGTTTTGAACCATCTCTATAAAGCGCATTAGCCTTAATTCCTAACTTCCATGATTGCATATAAGCATCTTTTATGTCCTCTACGGTTGCGCTGTTTGGAAGATTTATAGTTTTAGAAATTGCGCCGGAAATAAACGGCTGAGCTGCTGCCATCATTTTAATATGTGCAATTGACCTAATAAATCTTGTGCCTTTTTTGCCGCATTTATTTGCACAGTCAAATACAGGATAATGTTCATGTTTTAAGAATGGAGCGCCTTCAATTGTCATAGTTCCGCATACGTAATCATTTGCGGATGAAATCTCTTGTTTTGAAAATCCTAAAGCAGTTAAAAGATTAAAATCAAATGAGTCTATTTCTTCTTCATCCATTCCCAATTTGTTAATTAAGAAATCTGCTCCGATGGTATATTTGTTAAATGCAAAGCCCAGCTCAAATACAGAAGGTAGTGTAGCTTCTAATTTAGATAAAATTTCATCAGTAAAGCCTTTTGCTTTTAATGACTGAGGATTAACGTAAGGACATCCTTCCAAAGTTCCATGGCCTTTTGCATATTTTACTACTTCAGAGATTTGATCCTGGTTATAACCCATTCTTTCCAATGCTGGAGGGATAGATTGGTTTATAATTTTGAAATATCCGCCGCCTGCCAATTTTTTAAATTTAACTAAAGCGAAATCAGGTTCAACACCTGTCGTATCGCAATCCATAACTAAACCAATAGTTCCGGTTGGAGCGATTACGGTGACTTGAGCATTTCTAAAGCCAAATTCAGTTCCTAATTCTAAAGCACGGTCAGCATCTTCTCTTGCTGCTTTTAACAAATCAGAAGGGCAGTGTTTAGGATCAATGCCCATTGGGTAAATCGATAATGTTTCATATTCTTCATGAGGAACATTGTATGCCGCTCGCCTGTGATTGCGGATAACACGAAGCATGTGATCTTTGTTTTTTTCGTACTTAGAAAATGACCCTAATTCTTTCGACATTTCCGCTGATGTTGCGTATGCACGCATATGCATAATCCCTGTTAATGCACCGCAGATTGCAAAAGCTTCATTGCTATCGTAAGGAATTCCCTGAAGCATTAGTAACGAACCCAAATTTGCATAGCCTAATCCAAGAGTTCTAAAGTCAAAACTTAATTGAGCAATTTCTTTACTTGGGAATTGAGCCATCAATACACTTATTTCCAGCACAATCGTCCACAAACGAGTTGCATGACGATAAGATTCAATATTGAATTGCTTAGTTTTAGTATCATAATATTTGGTAAGATTCAAGGAAGCTAAATTGCATGCTGTGTCGTCCAAAAACATGTATTCACTGCAAGGGTTAGAAGCTTTTATTTCACCATCTTCCGGACAAGTATGCCACTCATTAATAGTAGTATGATATTGAATTCCTGGATCAGCGCATGACCAGGCAGAATAAGAAATGTCTTCCCAAAGATCTCTGGCCTTCAGAGTTTTAGAAGCTTTAGGCTTACGGTTTTCTTTTGCTGCTTTTTGTTTTTCTATTCTCCAATACAAATTCCAATTGCCATCATTCAGAACACCATTCATAAATTCATTGGTAACTCTAATTGAGTTATTAGAGTTTTGGCCGGAAACAGTTGCATAAGCTTCCGAATTCCAATCGGTATCATAAACAGGGAACTCAATCGATTTAAAACCAAGTTTAGCAAGCTGAATTACTCTTTCAATATAATTGTTTGGGATCTGCGCTTTACGTGCTTCTAAAACAGCAAACTTTAATTTCTTATTTAATTTTTTATTGAACCTATCATTTTCAGGATGTTCTTCGTAGCATGCATGTATAATAGCATTTAAATGAAAATTGCATAATTTCGATCCTGTAACTAATGCGGCAACTTTTTGTTCTTCAGTTACTTTCCAGTTTATGTATTCTTCAATATCAGGATGATCTAAATCCAATGTAACCATCTTTGCCGCTCGACGGGTTGTTCCGCCGGATTTAATTGCACCTGCGGAGCGGTCACCGATTTTTAGGAAAGACATTAAGCCTGAAGATTTTCCACCACCGCTTAGTGATTCTTCAGATCCGCGAATATCGGAAAAGTTGGAACCAGTGCCCGAACCATATTTAAATAATCTTGCTTCACGAACCCAAAGGTCCATTATTCCGCCTTCATTTACCAAATCATCTTTTACTGATTGAATAAAACAAGCGTGTGGCTGCGGGTGCGTATATGCATCAGTTGAAACAGTTAATTCACCGGTTTTATAATCAACATAATAATGACCTTGGGCTGGTCCGTCAATTCCATAAGCCCAATTCAATCCTGTGTTAAACCATTGAGGGCTATTTGGTGCTGCCATTTGGTTTGCAAACATAAAAACTAATTCATCGTAAAATGCTTTTGCATCTTCTTCTGTATCAAAATATTTAGCGACCCATCCCCAGTAAGTCCAATTTCCGGCTAACCTGTGAAAAACTTGTCGGCTGTCACTTTCTGAAGAATATCTTTCTTTCTCAGGCAGCAATTCCAATTTTTCTAAATCTGGTTTAGAAGGCTGAAGCCAGCCAGGGACGCCCTTTTCGCGGTTTTTCTTTAACAGCTTAGGTACTCCGGCTTTTCTAAAATATTTTTGAGCGATAATATCAGTTGCTACCTGCGACCATTGAGCAGGCACAAAAACATCTTCCATTCTAAAAACGATCGACCCATCGGGGTTTTTAATTTCAGATGTTCTATTAACAAACTCAAAAGATTTTAGAGGATCCACTGCCCCCTTAGTGAAAAGCCTTTCTACTTTCATTCATTACTCCCTAAGCTTAAAATATTTTTTTTATAAAGTTGATTAAAAATATTAATTATTTTTTTATGTGACGTGTTATATAAATAAACAAATTTCATTCGCAGAATTTTAATTTTGAGTTCAGTTGCTGACTAATTAGAAACTAAAAAATTTTCTTGAAAAAGAAAATAGTTTGACCCACAATTTCTTTAAAAATAATTTAAAGGCGTGAAAGAACTGACGGCAACTTTGCGATATTTTTTTTAAAAACCAAATTAAATTTTTTATAAATCTTGATTCAATTTTTTTTGAATAGAAATTTTAAAAAAAATCAAGAATTGCTTTATAAATATTTAAAATTTATTTTTTACTCATCTCCATAATCACACTAAATTCTTCTTTGGTTACAGGCATCACCGAAAGTCTGTTCCCTTTTTGCACCAATCTCATGTTTTTTAATTTAGGATTACTTTTAATTTCAGCTAGTGTGACAGGCTTTTTAAAAATATTAATCAATTTAATATCAACCATAAACCATACTGGGTTTCCCGGATTGTTTGATGGATAATAATGTTTGTTGCCGGGATCAAATTGAGTATGGTCTTCGTATGATTCTTTAACAACTTCACAAATACCCGCTACAGCATTGGGCTCGGTGTTGCTATGATAAAAAAGTACCTTATCTCCTTTCTTCATTTCATCACGTATAAAATTTCTTGCCTGGTAATTTCGAACACCATCCCAGAAAGTAGTTTTATTCTTACTTTTTTCTAAATCATAAATTGAAAATGAAGAAGGTTCTGATTTTACTAACCAGTATTTTGTCGGCATATTGAAACTCAATTTAATTTTTATGGATGAGGATTGGTGCTAAAATAAACAAAATAGTTATACTTTTAAATTCTTAATTTAAATGTGTTACCAAACGTGTTTCAGGATATACTTCTGTATGAAAATTAGTTACCTTTATCTATGAATTAACGGCATTATGATAACATATTTCTGCATTAAATATTTCATGAAAATTTAGTTAATTGATATTCGCATTTTACGTAAATATATTACACTCAAAATTATATAAATTAAAATGAAAAATGTGATAACCTTCTTGCTCTTTTTCGCCGTTATTTCAGTTCAGGCACAAACTGCAAAAGGATTTGAAATAGCAAGATTAAAATATAACGGCGGCGGAGATTGGTATAACGATCCTTCCTCGGAAGTTAATTTATTGAATTTCATTAAATCCAATACGAATATCAATGTTAACCCGGAATATAAATTTGTTGATCTTTCAACAGATGAAATTTTTTCTTATCCTTTTTTATTTATGACCGGGCATGGAAATGTCCTTTTTTCGCAAGAAGAAGCAGAAAGGTTAAGAAAATATCTTGAGAAAGGTGGTTTTCTGTATATTGACGATGATTATGGTTTAGACAAAGCAATAAGAAGAGAAATGAAAAAAGTTTTCCCGGATAATGATTTTGTAGAACTTCCATTTAATTATGAGATGTACAGCGATTTATATGAATTTAAATCTGGTCCGCCAAAAACTCACGAACACAACGGTAAACCCGCTCAAGGATTTGGTATATTCGTAGAGAAAAGATTAGCTGTTTATTATACTTACGAATCTAATCCAAGTGACGGCTGGGCAGATCCTGAAGTTCATAATGATCCTGAAAATAAAAGAATTGAGGCACTCAAATTTGGTGCTAATTTAGTTGTTTGGGCACTTACTAATTAAAACCAAAATCTAAAGCATGAAAGATTCTATTTTTTATAAAGAAATAATTGAAAAGCTTGAAAAACTTAAAAAGAAAGAATACGCTCTTTTTTCATCAGTTGGAATTCAAGCTGCACTAATTATTAGTCTGCTGACATACATAAGCTTTGCATTTTTTGAATTTGTATTTCATTTCTCTTCTGCTGTAAGGACAATTTTATTTTTAATTTTTTTACTTCTATCAATTGGCAGTTTTGTTTTTCTATTTATCATCCCCGTTCTGAAATATTTTAACATATTTCGTAAAACAAACTATTTAAATGTTGCCGGAAAAGTTGGAAATAGTTTTCCAATCATAAAGGATGATTTATTAAATGCTTTGCAGCTTGTTTCTATTTCTAATGGAAACAATTATTACTCGGTACCTTTAATAGATGCTGCATTTAAAAATGTTTATGATAAAAGTAAGAGCATCCGGTTTGAATCAATAATAAATTTTAATAAAGCTAAAAGTCTGCTTCTATATTTGATTGGAATAACATTATTTGTTACAGGATTAGTATTATTTGTTCCCGGGATTAGTTCCGCTTCAAATAGATTGGTTAACTTTAATAAAGAATTTATTCCACCGCCTAAATTTACATTTCAAGTGACACCCGGTAATTCAAAAATTACCAAGGGTGATGATCTATTGATAACGGTTAAAGTACAAGGAGCTAAGCTCAATAATATTTCTCTTGGAATAAAGTCCGAAGATCAGACAAATTTTGAAACGGAAAATTTAACTGCAGATTCAGCCGGCGATTTCAATTTTGAAGAGAAAGCAGTAAGAAATTCATTTAAATATTATGCCGAAGCAGAAAATATTAAAAGTGATGAATTTAAAATTGATGTAATTGATCATCCCATTATTAAAAACCTTGACGTAAAAGTTATTTCTCCGTCTTACTCAAAAATCGCTCCTGTTGTTTTAACAGATAATGGAA
Organism: uncultured Ignavibacteriaceae bacterium; assembly: GCA_964600655.1. Classification (GTDB taxonomy): domain Bacteria; phylum Bacteroidota; class Ignavibacteria; order Ignavibacteriales; family Ignavibacteriaceae; genus CAVSWT01. Next base: position 581 of record CAZRMA010000134.1, on the reverse strand, counting down.
ACATAAATGCTTTGGTAGGAAGTACTGTTGATATAAAAATAAATTCAACAAAACCACTTAAAAATGCAGAGCTTCAATTTAGCGATTCAACAAAGCAAAAATTAATTATTGAAGACACTGATGCCTCCGGTAAATTTATAGTTAAAAAAGATAATAACTATAAAATAATTTTAACCGATCGTTTCTTAAATGCTTGGATTAAAAATATTGTACCAAATTTCAATCTATTACAGGCCAACGGGCCAACGGACTCACAGGTCAACGGGATCACAAGCCAACGGACACTATATGGCGTCCGTTCCTTTTTCACCCGTTCGAACCCTGATGGCTTCTTCAATCGGAATAACAAAGATCTTGCCGTCTCCTATTTTTCCGGTGTTGGCGGCTTCACGAATTTTTTCCACCACTTGATCCACCTGTTTGGAATCCACCACGATTTCAATTTTGATTTTGGGTATGAAATCGACAATATATTCAGCACCGCGATAGATTTCTTTATGACCTTTCTGCCGCCCGTAGCCTTTCACTTCAGAGATGGTCATTCCCTGTTCAGCCTGTTACTCCAGAACTCTGGTAGCACA
>CAZRMA010000133.1:0-9431 GCA_964600655.1 uncultured Ignavibacteriaceae bacterium | reverse complement strand
AATTTATTAATTGACGAAGGAAGCTTTGAAGAATTTGATATGTTCGTATCCCACCGCAGTATTGATTTTGGTTTGGATAAACAAGCTTATCTTTCGGATGGTGTTGTTACGGGATACGGAACAATCGATGGAAGATTAGTATACATTTTTTCACAAGACTTTACTGTTTTTGGCGGCTCACTTTCCGAAATGTATGCACAAAAAATTTGTAAAGTTATGGATAAAGCGATGAAGGTTGGCGCACCTGTAATAGGCATTAACGATAGCGGCGGAGCTAGAATTCAAGAAGGCGTAAAAAGTCTTGGCGGCTATGCGGATATTTTCCAAAGAAATATTTTAGCCTCTGGAGTAATACCACAAATCTCTGCTATTTTTGGACCATGTGCAGGAGGCGCTGTTTATTCCCCTGCCCTTACTGATTTTACGATAATGGTAAAAGATACAAGCTATATGTTTGTAACTGGGCCTAAAGTTGTAAAGACGGTAACAGGCGAAGAAGTAACAGAAGAAGAATTAGGCGGTGCATCAGTTCATTCTACTAAATCAGGAGTTGCCCATTTTGCTGCCGAAAATGAGGAAGAAGGAATTTTAATTATCAGAAAACTATTAAGCTACCTTCCTCAAAATAATTTGGAGGATCCGCCTGCAACTCAATGTGATGATCCAATAGACAGATTGGAGGATTCTCTTAACGACTTAATTCCTGAAAGCCCCAATAAACCATATAATGTTAAAGATGTAATTGAACTCATTGCGGACAATGGAGAGTTCCTTGAGGTACAAAGAAATTATGCTCCGAATATTGTTACAGGATTTGCCAAGTTTAACGGAATGCCTGTTGGAATTGTTGCAAATCAACCCAACTATTTAGCAGGAGTATTAGATATAAATGCATCTAGAAAAGCAGCAAGATATGTAAGATTTTGTGATGCTTTCAATATTCCTATCATAACTTTAGTTGACGTGCCTGGATTTTTACCAGGCACTGCTCAAGAATATGGTGGAATTATAATTCACGGTGCAAAATTATTATTTGCTTATGGTGAAGCAACAGTTCCCAAAATTACGGTCATCCTGCGTAAAGCTTACGGCGGAGCTTATGATGTTATGAGCTCTAAACATTTACGCGGTGATATTAATTATGCCTGGCCGGGAGCTGAAATTGCAGTCATGGGGCCAAAAGGAGCAATCGAAATTCTTCATAGCCGTGAAGTTCAGATGATTGAAGATGTGAATGAAAGAATTGAATTTTTAAAACAGAAAGAAGATGAGTATAAGAAAAAATTTGCAACCCCGTATGTAGCTGCTAAGTATGGTTATATCGATGATGTAATTGAACCAAGGAACACACGCTTCAGAATAATTAGAGCACTGCAGATGCTTGCAACCAAAAAGGATATTAACCCTCCTAAAAAACATTCTAATTTACCATTATAAAGGAGGTGAAATGATTTTACAAAACATTGTTTATCCCGATACGTTAAAAGCTGTGCAAGACTCGATAGCACATGCTAAAGAATCTCAAGCACTAAATCATATAACATTCGACCCGTCCAGAATACTGGACGGAAATGGAATTGTAATGTCAGTTGCCGGATACGTAGTCGTGTTTTCAGCTTTATTGCTGCTCTATATTATTTTCACAAATTTAACTAAGGTTCTTCAATTAAAGTTGAGAAAAAGATTAAAATCTGAGGGGCATAAAGAAGAGGCGGAAGCAAAAGAATTATCTATTTCAGGTGAAATAAATGCTGCAATATCTATGGCTTTATACCTGCATTTTTCAGAAGCACATGATATTGAAAATACAGTTTTAACGATAACAAAAGTTCAAAGATCTTATTCCCCGTGGAGCTCAAAGATTTACGGTTTAAGGGAATTTCCAAAGAAATAAAATCGGAATATTAAAAATGAAAAAATTTAAATTTAAAATTCACGGAAATAATTACGAAGTAGAAATACTTAATATCGAAGATAATATTGCAGAAGTTGATGTTAACGGTTCGAATTACACAGTAGAGATTCAACAAGAAGTTAAAGCAAGTAAAACTCCGAAATTGCTTCGATCTACTGCTATTCCATCTACTGAATCTAGTATAGCAAAAACAAGTAAGCCCAGCGAAAGAAAAGGTGCGGGAACTGTAAAAGCTCCGCTGCCTGGAACTATTCTGGAAATAAAAGTTAAAGTCGGAGATAAGGTTAAATTAGGTGACAGGCTTTTAGTTATGGAAGCAATGAAAATGGAAAACAATATCAACTCTGATAAGGAAGGTATTATTTCTGTTATAAAGTTTAATGTTGGGGATTCAGTTTTGGAAGGTGATATTTTAATTGAAATTGAGGCTGCATAATGGCGGGATTAAAACAATTTTTTGAATTTACAGGTTTTGCCAACGTAACCATTGGCCATATTATCATGATATTGGTTGGGATATTATTTATCTACCTTGCAATCAAAAAAGGCTTCGAACCTCTTTTACTTGTTCCCATTGGATTTGGAATCATTATCGGCAATATTCCTTTTATAGAAAATGTTGGTTTGGAATTAGGCATTTATGAAAATGGCAGTGTACTAAACTATCTTTATTATGGAGTTCTTAAAGGCATTTATCCTCCTTTAATATTTTTAGGAATAGGTGCAATGACGGATTTTTCCGCTTTGCTTTCCAACCCTAAATTAATGCTGCTTGGTGCCGCCGCACAAATTGGAATTTTTATAACTTTTTTAGGGGCTCTTACTTTAGGTTTCACCCAACAGCAAGCAGCTTCAATCGGTATTATCGGCGGCGCAGACGGTCCAACTGCAATATTTCTTTCTTCAAAATTAGCTCCTGAATTAATCGGGCCTATAGCTATTGCTGCTTATTCGTATATGGCTTTAATACCCGTTATTCAGCCTCCGATTATGAAATTGTTTACAAATGAAAAGGAAAGAAAAATCAGAATGAAACCACCACGATCTGTTTCAAAACTGGAGAAAGTTTCTTTCCCTATTATAGGTTTAATTCTAACAACATTTATTACACCAGGGGCCCTGCCATTGTTAGGTATGTTGTTCTTTGGAAATTTGTTAAAAGAATCGGGTGTAACCAAAAGATTAGGTGATACCGCTAAAAATGCTCTAATAGATATTGTAACAATATTGTTAGGTGTTACAGTCGGGGCATCTACACAAGCTACTGTTTTTCTGACATCTCATTCATTATTAATTTTCGTGCTTGGTGCATTTGCTTTCGCAATAGCGACGGCAGCCGGAATACTATTCGCCAAATTTATGAATCTCTTTTTAAAAGAAGGAGATAAAATAAATCCTTTAATCGGATCAGCAGGTGTTTCTGCGGTTCCAGGCAGTGCGAGGATTTCGCAAATGATGGGACAAAGAGCAGATCCAACAAATTATTTATTAATTCATGCAATGGCGCCAAATGTTGCTGGAGTTATTGGCTCTGCAGTTGCAGCGGGTATATTGATGGGATTCTTAATGCATCTGCTTTAATTTTTATTACAAAATTAAAATAAAGTAAGATATTTATTTTTTAACACTTAGCTAGGTATTCAATACATTTAAATTGTTATTAAGGACAATTTAGTTTCGACTAATTGTTTTTATGTTATGCCGATTTTCCAATTTGCATCATTTAGAATACCCTGCTTATCCAATATTTTTCTTAATTCAGGCTCAAGAGATTCTTCTTGAGCTTTTGCTTTAATTTTTTTAGTAACTTCGTCATAAACTTTTTGATCCGGTATTCTATTAATTTGGAGAGTTAATAGTTCGGATATCTTTTTAATTTTATTTCCTTTAATTATGATATAACCTACTATTGCAATTAAAAGAGCAATCACTCCACCGGCACTCCAAAGCAAAGTTGAAGCATTTTGTTGAATGAATCCCGTTTCAGATCTAATATCTTTACTTAGTCTTGGCTGAATTTCATTGTACTTTAAAATAAGCGCATTTGATGCACTATATATAAGTGAGTCCAACATGTTTTTTGTTTTTAATCCGATTAGCTCATCCCGTAAATCAGCAATATTGTTTTTTGCATTTACACCAATCAACTCCTCCCTTAATGCAGCTATCTTTGAATCTGTATTTTCACCAAGTAATTCATTTCTAATATCAGCTACTTGCGTGTTTAAAGTTCCTCCAATTTGTCTTAATCTAGCCTGCAGCACTTCCCCCAGTACTGAATCTATTAAAACTGAAAAATTATCATTTGCAGCAGTGGATAAATTTACGATTATAGAATCAACCAAATTATTAATGTTCTGCTTTGTCTTATCATTAATAATGGAATCTCTTGCTCCTTTTGTTATGTTACCTCCCATAGACGATAATAGGGAATCTCTATTTTCGAATGATTCCATTAACCCATCACCTAAATTACTTCCAACTCCTTTCCATACTGAACAGCCGTTTATTAGGAATAACCCAAATAAACATAAAAAAATATATTTCATCTTTATCTCCATGGTAATTAAAAATATTATTCTTTATAAATAAGAGTTAGATACTCAGGACGGCTAGCATCATCATTCCAGCGTTGAAGAGGAGATGGCTTCAAGTTTCCATTCGAATCAATCAACACTCTAAAGAAAACATATGTTTTATCGATCCGAATATCTGCACTCGATATTTCAACAATTGGGATCCAGGTTCCTGTGTTAAAAAACATTTTTCCATTGTTATTAAATTGATCGGGGTTGTGTGTATGCCCGAATGTGACAATTTCGAACCCGGAATTTTTGTTAAACACATCCTCAGCGAAATTTGACAGCGTACTTGGTTCCTCAAGCTGAAAATAGGCAACGATTCTGGCGAACAAATAGGATAAAAATAACATCCCAAAATTTCCAAGAATATTTAATCCTTCTTGAGAAATCTTGCCTATAATGCCTGGATTGGCATCAGGCTGGCTACCTGAGAGAATTGGTGATAAATAATTCCAGAAACCAATTAAAAATAATATGAGAGGAATTAAAATAGCCAATGCTACGGTTAACACTCTCTGGAACATATATTTATAATATTTTTTAGGAATTATTAAAAGCATGAAAGGAATATGATAGAATAAAAACTTTAAGCCTACAAAAAATTTTTCACGAAGCAGCAGAGGTAAAATGTTTTGACTGGGGCGTGTATTATCAACAAAAGGATACATCAATTCAATACGGTTAAGAAGGTAGCGGTTAAAAAATGAACCGAATGGAATGTTTAATTCTTTTTTATTATCTAATAAATTTCCGCCAAAAGAATAGGTGTAACGATCATATTTGTGTCCATGTTCAACGTAAAACTTTTCATTTATTAATAAACTATGATCAATAAAAATTAAGTTAGGAAATATTATTTTTTCTAAATTTTTCCCTATGTCAGAATTAATATTAAAATCATTTTGAGCAAAGTACAATCTAAAATAATTTCTGACTGCCAACCAAAATAATTCTAGGTCATGGTTACCTTTTGTTATTATTAATTTATTACCATCATAGAGCCAACTGCTTAATGCATCAAAAACCTCTCGGTGACCTGTAATAGCTCTATGAAGCTTCCAAACAGATTTATAATCGTCAGTCTTCAAACCATATTTTTTTTCTTTTTCTGAAATGGATTTTTTTAACTCTTCAACTGATTTATTTATTCCAATATTTTCTAAAGTGTTTTTCCATTCAACAAAATCATAATGTTCAACCGGACAGGAAGCAATTCTTATAAAATCTATGAAATCACCATTAATTATCAATGTTGAAACCGGATAAGATTTGTTTTCTTTAAGGTAGTTGATGAAATTTTTAAAAGAGGAATCAGCGAAAAAATTCTCAGTACCCTGGTAACTAAAATTTTTCTGAATCCCCTCTCCGATATGTAAATCACTTATAACATAAATATCAGTTTCTTTTAACTCCATTTTTATTTCATTTTCCACATAAGCCAAAGTCATTCCGCTGTTTTCACAATTCAGCAAAAGTTTTTGAATTTGATTTTCAACCGCCATTATAAATTAACTCCATTTATTGATAGTAAATGCCAAACTTATTTTAGGAATATGGTCAGTAGAAAAGGTAAGTGACAGAAAATATTTTATTATTCTGAAAAAATATTAGATTAAAATGAAAAGTACTTAAGCAGAAAATACAATTTAAAATTAAAAAAAGAAATTATTATTATCGTAATATAAAATTAACTGCTATAAAGGTTCACGTCTTAAATATTCTGTGGAAGTTATTTTCCTTTGAATATCATTAATAACATTTTCAACTTGATGGGCAGTTAATTTTAATTCGCTTGCAATTTGATGAGAATTAATACCGCGTTCCCAGCCAATCCATATCTTGTCAAGTGTATCAAACGGAACTCTAAAGAAAAATTCTTCTTGAGTTTGCTCAGCGCTGTAAGTGTCAGTGGTTGGTGTTCTTTTTCTTATCTCCTCAGGAATATTAAGATATTCAGCAAGCAGGAAAACTTGTGTCTTAAATAAATGAGCAATTGGCTTAGCATCAGCAGCACCATCTCCGTATTTAACAAAGAAACCCTGTTCATGCTCATTTTTATTACCTGTTCCAATTACTGCGAAATTACTGGCATCAGCGTGAAAGTAAAGCATACTCATTCTAGCCCTTTGCTTGAAATTTGATGCTGCTACAATTTCAAGATATTCCTTTACAGGAAGTCTCAGAGTAGTTTCTTCACCTTCGGGAGAAATAATTTTCACGGAAAAAACATTTAATGTGTCCTTCTCTAAAAGTTTATCCGGCAGAATTATTTTTGCTTTATAACTATTATCAAATTCAGGAAAGATTCTTCTTATAGCATCATCACGTCTTTTATAGCAACCGAATCCTTCAAGTGCACCTGTAATATCCTCAATTATATATCTTACGCCATATTTTTTACATAAACTTCGTGCGAGAATAAAATTGTCTTTGCTGGATTCTTTCTCTGGAAGCATAACGCCTAAAACTTTATTTGGGCCAAATGCTTTTGCACAAAGAGCCAGTACAACAGAAGAATCAATTCCTCCGCTTATACCTACAACAGCTCCCCTCTTTCTTAGAATTTTAGTCATATCATTTTTTAACTTGGAAATAATATTTTCTGTTTCTTTCTGGGGATCAATTTTGATTAATTCTTTTACAGAGCCGGGCATTTTTTCTCCAGTGTGTTGTTAAATTAAGATTTCATCGCAATTAAAACTTTTTTATCTATTTTACCATTTATACTTTTAGGAAGCTGATCAATAAACTCAATATATTTTGGAACCATAAAAGGTTCTAATTTTTCGGAACAAAATTTAAGAATATCCTTATCGTTAATATTAGATTCTTTTTTCTTAACGACAAATGCTTTTATTGCGCTACCTAGAATTTGATCATGAACCGGGATAACAGCAGTATCAATTATACCTTCCAGACTATTAATAGTGTGCTCAACTTCTTTGGGACTTACTTTTTCTCCCTTAGTTTTTATAATATCATCTTTGCGGCTTACAAAATACAAATATCCATCTTCATCTTTTTTAAAAAGATCACCAGAGTATAATAATTTTTCTCCTGGAATTTTGCCTTCACGAAAAGTTTTTTTTGTTAACTCTGGCGCATTCCAATATCCTCGCATTACATTTGAACCGCGGACCACTAATTCTCCAACGTCTCCAACACCAACTTCTTCGTTGTTTTCGTTTAATAAAAAGACTTCACAATTGGGAATTGCTTTCCCGACAGAACTTGGCCTAATTTCTATTTCTGCGGGATTTAAATAAGAAACTCTTTGACATTCCGTAAGGCCATACATTGAAAATATTTTAGTCTTTGGAAGAATGGTTTTTAATTTTAAAATTCTCTCTGCTGAAAGCGCTGCTCCTGCATTAGTAATATAACGTAATGAGCTTAAGTCATATTTATCCAGATTCTTCAAATTGAATAGCAAAGCGAAAATTGTAGGAACCATTGGAAATCCAGTAGCTTTTTCTTTTTCAATTAATTGAAGAATTTTAATTGGAAACATGAAAGAAGATTCAAGTATCACGGTTCCGCCATACATAATACTTGGAATCACCTGGTACAACCCATATCCAAATGAAAGAGGCAGTACGTTAAGTATAATATCGTTTTGATCATTTTCTAAATAATTAATTATGCTTTTCGAAACTGCAAGCATATTAAAATGAGAAGTCATTACTCCCTTAGGCTCACCCGTTGTCCCAGAAGTATACAACAAGGTTGCAAGATCACAGTCTATTATTCCTTCAGTTATCGGTTTATTATAATCATCTATTTGCTCACCAAAATTATTTATTAATTCATCCCAATAATAAATGTTTTTATTACTTTCTCCATTTGAAGCATTTTCAATTGGGATAACAACTATCTTAGGAATATTTGATATTTGTTTTAATGCTTCATTTACGGTATCAATTTTTTTTGCATTTGTTATTATTAAAGATGCTGATGAATCATTGATAATATAATGAAGCTTATCAGATTTAATTGAATCATTAAGTACTATGAATATAGCTCCGGCTTTTAATATACCGTATAATGAAATAACTATATCAGAAGAATTTTCTAAAAAAATAATTATTCTATCTTGTCTTTTAATTCCAAGCTTTGAAAAAGATGCAGCAAGTTTTGTTGTTTTTTCATCAAGTTCTCTGTAATTAATTCTTATATTATTATAAATTAATGCAGTTCTATCCGGGAAAAGCCTAGCAGTTCTTGTGAGGTATTCGTGAACTAAAACCGGGTCAATCGTATTTTGATGTTCTTTTATCAATTAGAATATCTAAATTAAAATTGGTATTTATTTCTGGATTAAAATTTTTAACAAATTTATCATATATGACTTGTGTGGAAAAAATTCCGGTCAAAGCCATACTATCCCATTCATTTGGGTTTTCAAATTTATGAATTTTATTGAACAATTTTTGTGTTTTAACATTGCTAAAAATTCCAGTCTTTTTCAGGTTTTCTGCAGAACAATATGTATTAAATATCTCATTATTTTTTTCGTTAAGCAAACTATGCTTTATCGGTGCCCTGTAAGGATGTTTTGAACGATTAACTATTCTTTCCGGCAATGTTGATCTAAATAATTTTTTAAGTAGGAATTTTTCGTTCATTCCTAATATTTTCCATTTTGAAGGAACTCTTCCCATAAATTCAATCAAACGATGATCTAAAAATGGAAATCTAATTTCAATTGAATTAGCCATGGCCACACGATCCCCCTGAGAGGATAGCAAATAATTGCTTAAAAATGTTGTAACTTCAATATATTGTGCTTTCGAAAGATAATCTAATTTATTAAAATCTAATGATAAATATTTATCGAATTGATTGTAACTATTTGCTTTAGAAATATCTTTCATGTCGTCTAAAATAAAAGTTTTTATTTTTATCCAAAAGAAATTCTACCGTAGCGGCGTTTA
>CAZRMA010000132.1:0-9449 GCA_964600655.1 uncultured Ignavibacteriaceae bacterium | reverse complement strand
GCAAAATTAAAAATTCATCCTTTCATCGCACTTTTTCTTGTGGCACTTTTGTACGGACTTTTTGCAGGAATGCCTTTAAATGAAATCGTTAATTCGGTCAATCAAGGGTTCGGCGATACTTTAGGAAAAATTGGTCTATTGATTGTCCTCGGTGTAATTATAGGTGCATTTTTAGAAAACTCAGGCGGAGCTTATGCCATTGCTGAAAAAGTTTTAAAACTAATCGGCAAAAAAAGAGTTACTGCCGCAATGGGAATTGTTGGCTATTTTGTTTCAATACCGGTATTTGCCGATAGCGGATTTTTATTGCTTTCCCCATTAAATAAAAGCTTATCAAAGAAGGCAAATATTTCTTTAGCTGGTTCTGCAGTAGCTTTGGCTTTGGGCTTAACCGCAACTCATACGCTCGTTCCGCCAACACCTGGGCCAATTGCTGCATCGGGGATTTTAAATGCAGATTTAGGGTTAGTATTAATTATTGGAATAGTTATTAGTGCTTTGGCATTAATCGTCGGGATATTATTTGCGATAAAGTATGCTTCCAAAACATATATAAATCCTAATCCTGATATAACTGAGGCTGAAATTGATGCTAAGTTAAAAGAAGCACCCGGTGCTGTTAAATCCTCAATCCCAATTATAGTCCCAATATTTTTAATAATACTAAAATCAGTAACAACTGCTTTAGACGGTGATGTTAATGGAAATTTATTTAAGCTCATTTCATTTGTCGGCGAGCCGGTTATAGCACTTCTCATTGGAATGTTTCTTTCTTTTCTTCTTCCTAAAAAATTAAATAGCGATATGCTGTCAACAACAGGCTGGGTTGGTAAATCATTAAAAGATGCAGCATCAATAATATTAATTACCGGTGCCGGAGGAATTTTTGGTAAAGTTTTGCAAAATTCAGGAATTGCATCTGTTATTGGTGATACTTTAGCTAATATTAATTTAAGTATCTGGTTGCCGTTTCTTTTGGCAGCAGCAATTAAAACCGCACAAGGTTCTTCAACAGTCGCGTTAATTACAACTGCTTCTATAATGATGCCTATGATGTCTACTTTAGGTTTTGTTACTGAATTGGAGAAAGCAATAGTTGTTATAGCTATTGGTGCCGGATCTGCAGTTTTTTCTCATGCTAACGACAGTTTTTTCTGGGTAGTTACACAATTATCCGGTATTGATGTAAAAACCGGTTACAGAATATTTAGTTTGGGAACGTTTGTACTTGGAACATCCGCTGCTATTTTTTTATTTATATTTTATTTAATAATTGTTTGAGCTAAAATGAAATTATATAAAATCAAAAACGGAATTTTAATAGAAAGTGAAAATAGTTTTTATCTTTTGAAAAACGAAGATTGGGATTCGTTCGTAAATGACGATAATCTTTTTAATAAGATGAAACAAAATTGCAAAATTGAAAATCTGGTAAAAGATTGGAAAGAATTGATTAGTGATATAGAAGCACCAGTAAACTCTCAAGAAATTTGGGCAAGCGGTGTTACCTATATGAGAAGTAAAATTGGAAGGCAGGAAGAATCTAAAAATGCTGGAGGCGGAGATTTTTATGCACGTGTTTATGAAGCTGAACGTCCTGAATTATTTTTTAAAGCTGCAAAAAATCGTGTCGTTAATCCTGGAGGAAAAGTAAGAATTAGAAAAGATTCAACATGGAATGTCCCCGAACCTGAATTAACACTTTTGATTACTTCATCAGGAAAGATTGTTGGCTATACAATTGGAAATGATATGAGCTCAAGAAGTATAGAAGGAGAGAACCCGCTATATCTTCCACAAGCAAAAACTTATGACGGGTGCGCGGCGCTTGGTCCTTGTATTTATGTGCCGGAAAATCCTTTATCAATGAAAGAAAATATTTTTCTCGAAATAAATAGAGGTGGTAATTCAGCTTTTAGAGGTGAGGTTAACCTAAATCAATTAAAAAGAAAACCTGAAGAATTAGTTTCATTTTTGTATCGGGAATGCACATTTCCAAACGGCAGTTTTTTGATGACTGGAACCGGTATTGTACCTTCAAGTGATTTTACATTGCAAAGCGGAGATGAAATAAAAATTACAATTGAATTGATTGGAACATTAATAAATACGGTGGAATAAAAATGGAATTAAAAGGAACAAATTTTATTGGCAATGAGTTTTCAAATGAAGGTAAAACAACTTTTCAAGCTGTAAATCCAGCAAAGAATGAAAAGTTATTACCGCTGTTTTATGAGGCAGCTTCAAATGAAATTAATAACGCAATAATAAAAGCTGAAAAAGCTTTTGTTAAATACAGTAAAAGAAGCGGTATGGAAAAAGCTAAATTTCTTGAGACCATTGCTGATGAAATACTTGCTCTCGGAGATTATTTAATCGAAAGATGCCATGAAGAAACAGCCTTACCAAAAGCAAGATTAATTGGTGAAAGAGGAAGAACAGTAAACCAGTTAAAGTTATTTGCTGAAGTTTTAAAGGAAGGCTCATGGGTCGAAGCACGAATTGAGGCAGCTATTCCGGACAGGCAGCCTTTACCTAAACCTGATATTAGAAGCATATATAAACCATTAGGCCCCGTTGGAGTTTTTGGTGCAAGCAATTTTCCTCTTGCTTTTTCTGTTGCAGGTGGGGATACTGCTTCTGCGTTAGCGGCAGGCTGTACTGTAATTTTCAAAGCCCATCCGGCTCATCCTGGAACTTGTGAACTTATTGCAAACGCAATAATAAATGCCGTTAAAAAGACTAATATGCCTGACGGAACTTTTTCAATGATTCAAGGAAGTTCAACCGATGTAGGTATGGCAATTGTGAAACATCCATTAATTAAAGCAATTGGATTCACAGGTTCTTACAAAGGTGGTAAAGCGATTTATGATTTCGCTGTTCAAAGGCCTGAACCGATTCCGGTTTATGCTGAAATGGGAAGTACAAATCCAGTTTTTATTCTACCAGAAGCTCTTAAGAAAAGAAAGGATGCAATAGCTAAAGGATTAGCCGCATCAGTAACTTTAGGGGTAGGACAATTTTGTACAAATCCTGGTGTTGTTTTTTTTGAAGAATCTGAAGAGTCAAAGAAATTTGAAGAAACAGCGAGCGAAAGTTTTACTAATTCCCCCGCAGGGACAATGCTTACTTCCGGAATTAAAAATGCATATCAAAATGGAATAAAGAATATTAAAAATGTTAGTGGTGTTAAAGTGTTGGCAGAAGGAAAATCAAATAATACTGAAGTAGAAGGAACAGCCTATCTTTTTCAAACTAACATTGAAAATTTTTTAGCTAATGAAAATTTGGAAGAAGAAATTTTCGGACCTTCAACATTAACTGTTAAAGGCAATGACAAAAGTGATCTATTAAAAGCGGCAGAAAAATTACATGGACATCTTACAATTTCTCTTCATGCAACTGAGGATGATTTAAAAAATTATAAAGAATTAATTTCTGTTCTTGAAAGAAAAGCTGGAAGACTAATTATTAATGGATTCCCAACAGGAGTTGAGGTTTGTCATTCAATGGTACATGGCGGCCCGTTTCCAGCCACAACAGACAGCCGCACAACATCCGTTGGAACCTTAGCAATAAATAGATTTGTTCGACCCGTGAGTTATCAAAATTTTCCTGATGAATATCTGCCTGAAGAATTAAAAGATAATAATCCTTTAGGTATTTGGAGATTAGTTAATGGAGAGAGAAAAAAATAAAAGATTGAAACAAAAGGAAATCCAAGATAATGAGAAGAAAGATTTTTTATTTAATATTTTTTATAGGAATTAATTCATTTATTCAAGGGCAGACTGACATAGTTAATGGGGATTTGATTCAGTTTAGTAGTAACGGTGCCTGGTGCTGGTATCAGGATGAACGTGCAGTTATTGATCAAACTAATAACAAAATTATTATAGGTTCAAATAGAACAAGTAATGGACATGATTATGTAGATATATATGATATATTAAGCGGTACAACTCAAAACTATGATTTGGGTTACATTGGAAGTGATGACCATGATACTCCAGGTCTTCTTGTTCGGCCTGATGGAAAGTATCTTGCAATGTTTGCAAAGCACAATAGCGATAAGATAACACATTATAGAATTTTTAATAATGGTACTTGGAGTACTGATCAGACTTTCGATTGGAACACACAGCCAGGAGGAGCAGATTTTGCTACAACATACTCTAATGTATATTATCTTTCAGCGGAAGGACGTACTTATAATCTTTCACGTGGTAATGGGCATGGCGGTCAAAATTTTCTAATATCTACTGACCAAGGAGATACATGGACATATGGAGGGTTTTTAACAACTAACGGTAATGTCGGATATGTTAATGGGTATTTTAGGTATTGCAGTAATGGAGTTGGTCGAATAGATTTTGTATGTACAGAATATCATCCGAGAGATTTTAATACAAGTGTTTATCACGGCTATATTAAAAATGGCAAAACATATAAGTCAGATGGTACTTTAGTTGACGATAATATTTTTAATAAAAATCCAACTTCCCCGCAAGATTATACCCCGGTATTTCTGGCAAACACAGAACTTAATGGTTTAACTATGACACATTGCTGGAACACAGATGTTCAAGCTTATGATGATGGAACAATAGCTACAATAGTTACTGCAAGAACTAACACCGATTCAAATAATCCGACACATGCTTTTATTTATTGCCGGTATAACGGAACTACTTGGACTTCTACATATTTAGGTAATGCCGGCTTAAAATTATATAGCAGCGAACAGGACTATACCGGGCTTGCAGCGATGCATCCTGAAACACCTGATTTAATTTATATATCTTCAACGTACGATCCACGTGATAATTCTTTTTTGACAAAGCATGAAATATTTAAAGGTGTAACAAGAGACAGCGGTGCAACCTGGGAATGGACACCAATAACTGAAAATTCAACAGTAGATAATTTACGTCCCATAGTTCCTAAATGGGAAAATTATAAGACAGCTTTGATTTGGTTTCGCGGAACTTATTATAGTGCGCAAAATATAAATGCAAAAATAGTTGGGATAATCACCAATGAAGCTATCACTTTACCAGTGGAGTTAACGAATTTTTCTGCAACTGTTGAAGGTATTTCAGTAAATTTAAAATGGGAAACTAAATCCGAGATAAATAATAATGGATTTGAAATACAAAAATTTACTAATAAGTATTGGCATCCAATTGGATTTATAAAGGGACAGGGAACTACAACAAAGTCTTCAAGTTATTCATTTTTAGATAAAAATATAACCGGAGATAGATTAAAGTACCGGCTTAAGCAGATTGATTTTGAAGGTTCATTTAAATATTCAAAAACTATCGAATTAAATTTAAATATAGCTTCTGATTTTGCACTGAATCAAAATTATCCGAATCCATTTAATCCAACAACAAAGATAAAATGGCAATCTCCAATTGATGGTATTCAGACACTTAAGGTTTACGATGTTTTAGGAAATGAAGTTGCAACATTGGTAAATGAATTCAGAAGTTCAGGCAAATATGAAATTACTTTTGATGCAAACAACTTATCGAGCGGAATTTATTATTATACTTTAACATCAGGTAAATTTAAACAATCCAAAAAGATGATATTCATGAAATAATTATTCAAATTTGAAGTGAGTAACGTATTCCTAATTCCAATCCGCGGAGTTCAGCTAAAGCTCTCATTCTTCCATATAATGAATAACCGGGATAAATATTTTTTTTAGGCATATCATCCAGCATTAATCTACCATGATCCGGTCGCATGGGCATACGAAAATCTTTTCTTCCATTTTCTTTTCTTCTATTTTGTTCTTCAACTAATGCTTTCATAACGCCATACATATCCACATCACCGTCGAGGTGATTGTCTTCCATGAAATCGCCGTCTACATTTCTTTTAACGTTTCTTAGATGAATAAAATTAATTCTTTCGGCAACACTTTTAGCTATATCAACTAAATCATTTTGATGTCCAGCGCCAAGTGATCCAGTACAAAGTGTAATTCCGTTTGAAGGCGAATCATAAGCATTTAATATGTTTAACAAATCATTTTTATTACTTACAATTCTTGGGAGTCCGAGTAATGGCATGGGCGGATCATCGGGATGAATTCCAAGTCTTATTCCGGATTCTTCTGCTGCCGGAGTAATTTCTTTTATAAACTGATATAGATTATCTCGAAGGGTTGCGTCGCCAATTTCTTTATAAGTCTTTAAAGCTTTTTTAAAATCTTCTAATGAATAAGCTTCAAGAGATCCGGGCAATCCGTAAAGAACTGTGGCTTTCAATTCATCAATTTGTTCTTTGTTCAATGATTCAAAATATTGTTTAGCTTTGTCAAATATCTTCATCGAATAATTTTCTTCAGCGTTTTCTCTTTTTAAAATGAAAAGATCAAAAGCTGCTAAAGCTATATATTCAAATTTTGTTGTTATAGAACCATCGCCAAAATCATATTTAAGGTTTGTTCTTGACCAATCCAATACCGGCATGAAATTATAGCAGATGGTATCGATTCCACACTTACCTAAATTCCGAATTGATTGCTTATAGTTCTCAATATATTTTTTATAATTATTACTTCTTTTCTTTATGTCTTCATGAACAGGAATACTTTCAGCAACCGACCATGTAAATTTTTCACCTTCGACAATAGTTTTTCTTTTTGATATTTCATCAACTTCCCAAACTTCGCCAATAGGAATTTGATGAAGAGCGGTGACAATTCCGGTAGCCCCAGTAGGTCTTATTTCTTTAAGAGTTATCGGGTCGTTTGGGCCAAACCATCGCCAGGTATATTCTAACATTTGGAATTCCACATGATTTTTATTGATAAATCTATTGTTGATATATTACAAATATAAATATAATATATGGATTGTAAATTGAATTAAAATTATTTGCGGATGAAATATTTTCAATTGTTGAGACTGGATGAAGATAATTTAAGTCCGATGATTCCGGCTATTATCATTAAGATGTATAAAACGTTAATAAGATTGAAAGTTTTTTGAAAGAAAATATATTTCACAACAGTGATACCTATTACTGCAATCCCAACCCAAATTGAATATGCTATCCCGACAGGAAAAGACTTTAAAGAACTAGAAAAAAAGAAAGCACTTAAAAATCCAAATAAAGCATAAAATATAATCGGGATAAATTTGGTAAATCCCTCTGTATACTTTAAACTAATTACCCATCCAATTTCCATAATTCCCGCTAATACAATATATAACCAATTCATAAATTTTATTTTTTTGTTGTGGACATAGTTTATCAAAAATATAGTATAAACAGATTAAGCCACTGTTAACTTATGATTAAAAAATTGGTAGGTACAAATTTCAAAGCATAATTACTCTATTTCCATTCAACAATTTTATTATTTTATAATCCTATATAATAATTTCTTATCCACTTATAATTCTGCTATAATGAAAAAGATATTGTTTATAGTATCTATCTTTATATATTTAAATTTATCTATAAATGCTCAGCAAGTAGAGCATGACTCAATGAAATATCAACTTGATACTGTTTTTGTGAGTACTAATAGATTTGAACTGCCAATTTATCAAATTCCATTTTCGGTTGATGTTATAGATTCTGAAAGTTTAAGTTTGAAGAATTTAACCCTTTCCACCGAAGATTTATTTAATTTAATTCCTGGAGTAATTGTCAATAACAGAAATAATCTTTCTGAAGGCGACAGGATTATCATTCGCGGAATAGGAGCGCGCTCACAATTTGGCGTAAGAGGGATAAAAATTTTATTGGATGGAATTCCGCTTACTTTTCCGGATGGACAATCGCAATTAAATAATCTCGATTTAAATTCAATAGGGAGAGTCGAAATTATTCGAGGACCAAGTTCATTTCTTTATGGCAATTCTGCGGGAGGAGTAATTTATATCACAAGTAAAATGCCGTCATCTTCAAATTTCAGTTTTAAACCTTCAATTAAATTCGGAAGCTTTGGACTTCGGAATTATTCATTTAATACTTCTGGAAAAATTGATAATAATTCTTTATCAATAAATTTAAGCAAGATAGAATCAAACGGCTTTAGAGAAAATTCTGCAGTAAATACGAATGCTATTAATATTATTTCTAAACAACGGTTTAGTGAAAAAATTTCTTTGGAAGCAATATTTAATTATTATAATGCTCCTTATTTACTTAATCCTAGTTCATTAACAAAAAGTGATTCACAAACTAATCCCGAGCAAGCCAGACCATATGTAAAGCAGCAAGGAGCCGGAAAAAAGTTAACTCAAACTCAGACTGGAATTACATTTTCTTTCTTACCAAACGAGAATCAAAAGTTGGAAACAACGATTTATGGAATTTGGCGAAATATGTTCAATCCTATCCCGGGGAGAGTTATAGAATTAAAAAGATTTTCAGGAGGAATGCGTAGCAGCTATTCTTTCAAGGTTCATATATTAAAAAACGATATTAGATTTTTAAGCGGCATAGACTATGAATTTCAAAATGACGATAGAAAAGAATATGAAAATAAATGAGTCGATAATTATTTACAATTATAAAATATTAATGTAATTAAAAGTGTTCGTCTTGGGAATAATCTTTTAAATCAAAATGAAAAAGTAGATGGATTAGGGGCCTATTTTAAAATTGAATTCACACCCATTTATAGCCTTTCATTCTCGTTCGGTCTGCGTTACGATAAATATAAATTTTCTATAATAGATAATTTCTTCTCAGACGGAGTAGATAACTCCGGCTCACTCTCGATGAAAAATTTAAGCGGTATGGGAGGTGTTGTATTAAAAATAAATAATGATTTGCAGCTTTATTCAAATTTCTCCACTGCATTTCAAACTCCAACTACTTCGGAGTTAAGTAATAAAGAAGATGGAAGTGGCGGGTTTAATACGTTATTAAAACCTGAACAACTAAAAAATATTGAGCTTGGAATTAGAGGCAATAATTTGAACCATCATCTTTTTTATAATCTATCTCTTTATAAATTAATTATTAGCCAGATACTTATTCCATTTCAAATCCCGAATTCACAAAGCGATGAAGTATTTTTTAAAAACGCTGGTAAAGCCGTGAATAATGGCGTTGAGTTTTCTTTAAATTTACTCCTTAATAACAATTATAATTTTACATTGTCATACTCTTACATGGATTTCAAGTATACTGATTTAATTGAAACGGTAATATCAAATAGCGTCAGTAAATCATTTCAGCTTAAAGGGAAGTACGTTCCCGGAATTCCTAAAAATATTTTAGGATTGGGTTTTACGCATACTTTTCAATTCGGATTAGCTTCGTCAATAACTTGCAACT
This sequence comes from uncultured Ignavibacteriaceae bacterium, assembly GCA_964600655.1. GTDB lineage: Bacteria > Bacteroidota > Ignavibacteria > Ignavibacteriales > Ignavibacteriaceae > CAVSWT01. Next base: position 128 of record CAZRMA010000132.1, on the reverse strand, counting down.
GGATGGATAAATATTTTGCGAATGATTGGAACGGGCCTGAGCCCAATTCTACCGGAAACATTTCTGATTTTATTAATGATTCCTACTCAACTATCGCTTTAAATTTAAAGTATAGAATGTCTTTGAGC
>CAZRMA010000131.1:0-9449 GCA_964600655.1 uncultured Ignavibacteriaceae bacterium | reverse complement strand
AATGGATCATCAGCAGTTAAAATATTATTAAATAGATGAAAAATTTCAACCACTTTTAATTCTTTATGAACAATTTCTTTTACGCTGCCGGAAACAACGCCAAGGGGAATCTTTCCAAAATATTTTTTTGCAACTTCGACAACCTGAATAATGGGTTTTACAAATTCAATATTGTTGTTTAAATATTGGTGTTTAATGGTGACTATTTCAATGGGATTAATTTTGGTTTTGAAGTGTATATTATATGCTTCAATTATTTCAGTTTCTTTCATGCCCTTAGCAGCAAAAAGAAAATTGTAATCAAATTTTTCATTAATTATTTGGAATGCTTCTTCCCATGCTTTCATGTGCAGCGGCATTGAATCAACAAGAGTTCCGTCGCAGTCAAAAATAAGAGCTTGAACATTAGGATCAATCGAAAACAATTCACTCATTAAATCAAAGATTTTTATTTAAAGAATAATAAGCATCATTCCATCTTAATTCTTTTTTGAACTCAAAAAGATTAGTTGAATCATTTATTAATAAAAATTCAATTCCAATCATTTCACAAAAGTCTTCTATATATTCTTTAGTAATTGCTTTACTGAATGCTGTATGATGTGAACCGCCAGCTAATATCCATGCAGATGCAGCAACTTCGAGATTTGGTTTGGGAATCCAAAGCGCTCTTGCTACAGGCAACTTAGGAAGTGGTTTGTCAGGATCAACTACATCAACTTCATTAAGTATTATGCGAAATCTATTACCCATATCCACAATCGATGCATTGATTGCCGGTCCGTGGGCTGTATTAAAAATTAATCTTGGAGGATCTGCTTTACCTCCGATTGAAAGAGGTTTGATATCGAGGTATGGTTTTCCTGATGCAATCGATTCGCAAATTTCCAGCATGTGTGCGCCTAATACTTTTTGCGAAGAAGGATTAAGATGATAAGTATAGTCTTCCATAAAAGATGAGCCGCCTTCGAGTCCGGTTGACATAACCTTTACTGCTCTTACTAACGCAGCAGACTTCCAATCGCCTTCAGCGCCAAATCCATAACCTTGCGCCATTAATCTTTGAACGGATAATCCCGGCAGTTGAGTCAATCCATGAAGATCCTCAAAGGTGGTAGTAAAACCTTTAAAGTTTCCTTCATCTAAAAATGTTTTTATACCGATTTCAATTTTTGCGGCATCTTTTAATGATTGATGTTTTTTGTTTCCTTTTTTTAATACCTCAGCAATTTCATACTTGCTTTCATATTCAGAAATAAGTTTATTTAATGCTGATTCCGAAACTTTATTCACGTAAGAAACAAGATCACCAACACCATATCCGTTGACAGAATAACCTAAACGAATTTCAGCTTCAACTTTGTCTCCTTCGGTTACAGCAACATTTCTCATGTTGTCCCCGAATCTCGCAATCTTAGCACCTTTTGAATCTGCTACAGCACATGCTGCACGTGACCAGATCGCAATTTTCTCATGAACCTTTTCATCTTGCCAATGCCCGACAATTACTTTTCTTGATTTGTTCATTCTTGTACAAATGTATCCGAATTCTCTATCACCATGAGCAGATTGATTTAAGTTCATAAAATCCATATCAATTTTATCCCATGGAAGGTCCTGGTTAAATTGAGTATGAAGATGAAGAAATGGTTTCTGCAAGACTTTTAATCCGGTAATCCACATTTTAGCGGGGGAGAAGGTATGCATCCAGAAAATTAGTCCCACACAAGATTTAGAATCATTGGCTTCGAGACATAAATTATAGATTGCTTCGGAAGTGGTAACGGTGGATTTATATTTTACTTTAACCGGGATTTTTTTTGAGCTGTCAAAAGCTTTTGCAATTTCTTTGGAATGATCCCCAACTTGTTTTAAAATTTCATCGCCGTAAAGATGTTGGCTGCCTGTAATAAACCAAACTTCGAATTCTTTAAGTGGTTTCATTTAATTTTAATTTGTGAATTTAATAAATGGTGAATTAATTTAATTTCACTTTAAAGATAATAATCTTTATTTATTTTTTTTGTCCATAATAAGCATTTGGCCCATGCTTTCGCTGGTAATGCTTATTGGAAATATATTCGGGTAAATTTTTTAGATTGGGATTAAGCTGTAAACTTAAAATTGCCATTTTAGCAATTCGCTCAAGAATAAGATTATTTTTTACAGAGTCCATCGGAGTCTTACCCCATGTGAACGGTGCATGCCCGGCGACAAGAACGCCAGGCATTGCATCCGGATCTAAATTATTAAATCGATCTAAAATTACCTTTCCGGTATTCAATTCGTAATTTGAATTTACTTCATCTTCAGTTAAAAATTTTGTTACCGGAACTGTACCGTGAAAATGATCAGCATGAGTGGTTCCTAAACAAGGAATCTCTTTACAAGCTTGAGCAAAAATTGTAGCATACTGACTATGACTATGTGTTATTCCTCCGATAGAAGTAAAAGATTTGTACAATTCAACGTGAGTTGGTGTATCAGAAGACGGCCTTCGAATTCCTTCAACTACTTTGCCTTCAAGATTTACAACTACCAAATCATCCAATGTCATAGTATCATAGTCAACACCGCTGGGTTTTATTACCATTAGATTTTCATTTCTGTCAATGCCGCTTACATTACCCCAAGTCAATGTAACCAATTCATATTTCACCAACGCCAAATTGGCTTCTAATACTTTTTCTTTTAAATCCTCTAACATTAATTACCCAAGAAAATTTTGCTCTTTAATCAAATCCATCGATCAAGAAAAATATAGATAAATTACAATGATTATGCAGACCAGAAGTATTGAAGCAATAACATCACCTCTGCTCCAACTGCTTCTTGTTTCTTTTTTATCATCTGCTGAAGTAGTACCAAATGTTAATCCGTTTAATTTTTCATAAGATGGTTCTTCTGTAGCATAACTTACAACTATCATGGTTACAATACATACAACTGTTATGAGCAAACTATAATACTGGAAGAATATATTATTAATTATCCAAAGAAACGAACCTTGAGTGTAACTGAATCCGTCCAATAATTTTACGGGAGTGTCAACCGCAAGTCTGAATAGTCCCATCAGAAATCCAACAATCAGTGCAGACATACATCCTTTTGCGTTAAGTCTCTTCCAAAAAACTCCGAGAAAGAATACTACAAAAATTGGAGGAGCCAAATAAGCTTGAACACCTTGAAGATAATCATATAATCCTTTTCCACCTTGAATTACCGGAATCCACAATAGACCAATTAAAACCATAACGCCAGTTGCTAATCGTCCAATCCAAACCAATTGCTTTTGTGTTGCGTTGGGCCTTAATCTTGAATAAAAATCCATCGTGAAGAGTGTGGAAGAAGCATTGAAAACACCAGCGAGCGAACTCATCAGTGCTGCCAATAAACCCGCAACTACAATACCTCGAATTCCAACAGGTAAAACATATGATACAAGTAATGGAAATGCTTTTTGAGCGTTGTCTCTAATCAATTCACCATTAGCACCAAACAATTCATGTTGTATTTCAGGAATAACTCCGTTCTTTGCTATTGCAAAACAAATTAAACCGGGGATAATAAAAATAAACACGGGAAGAAGTTTTAAAAATCCAGCCGCAATTGAACCTCTTCTTGCTTGGGTTACATTCTCAGCACTTATGGCACGCTGCACAATATATTGATCTGTTGTCCAATACCATAATCCAATTATTGGTGCAGCAAATAACATCCCAAGCCATGGGTAATTTCCGTTAAAATACCAGGCCATTTTTCCAGCTTCATTTATAGGAGCCCATGTTCCTTGCACACCTGCTGGAACTAACGGTTTCCAAAGATTAAGCATTTCAGGGCCAACAGTATTTTTTAAAACTTCCCAGCCGCCTAATGCATGTAGTCCGAACCAGGTAACCAATATTGAGCCGAATATTAAAATTAATGTTTGCAGAGCTTCTGTATAAGCAACAGCCCTCATTCCGCCTAAAATTGTATAGATACCGGTTAAAACAATAACTAATACTGAACCAAGCCAAAAGCTATCTAATCCCATAAAGCTTATATCAGGAAGCAGCACACTGAATACGATTCCGCCGGCAAAAATACCAACAGCAATTTTTGTAAGTATATATGCCACTAAGGAGATAGCGGAGAGTAATGTTCTGGCACTTGGTGAGAATCTTCGCTCTAAAAACTCAGGCATTGTAAAAACTTTTGACCTCATATAAAAAGGTACCATTACCCAGCCAAGTACAAGTAAACACCATGCATGCAATTCATAATGAGCCATAGCTACTCCATCTGTTGCCCCCGAACCGGCTAAACCAACTAAGTGCTCTGAGCCAATATTGGAAGCGAAAATAGAAGCCCCAACTATGAACCATCCTAAATGACGGCCGGCAAGAAAGTAATCTGTAGAATTATCCTGGCGCTGTTTTATAACCCACCAGGCTAAGCCAAGTATCAGTGCAAAATAACCGGCTATTACAATCCAATCTAAAGTTTGTAAGGTTGACATGATCCCTCTCTCAATAAATGAATTAAAATTGGTTACTTATTTATTTTCCTAAATTTTTATTTTGTCGAAAATTTGTAATAAGTTGTCTGCTTGTAAACTTCACCCGGATTTAAAGTGGTGGAAGGGAAGTCTTTCTCATTAGGTGAATCAGGAAAATGCTGCGCTTCAAGGCAAAGTGCAGTTCTATGTTTGTAAATTATTCCTTTCTTTCCTTTAATTGAACCGTCTAAAAAATTACCTGAATAAAATTGTAAGCCTGGCTGATCAGTATAAACTTCCATAAAAATGCCGCTGGTAGAATCGTAAACACTTGCAACTTTCCTAACACTTCCATCGTAATTATTTAACACCCAATTATGATCATAGCCTTTACCGAATTTTAATTGTTCATTATCTTCATTGATTCTTAATCCAATTGCAGTGGGTTTTCTAAAATCCATCGGTGTATTTTCTACGCTTTGTAACTTCCCAGTAGGGATTAATCCATCATTTATAGGGGTAAACTTATCAGCATCTATCATTAATTTTTCATCCAGGATTGTATTATTCGGATCACCGCTTAAATTGAAATATGAATGGTGCGTAGGATTTAATATTGTCTCTTTGTCTGTTGTTGCTTTATAATCTATTCTTAATTCGTTATTATCTGTGAGTGTATAAGTAGCTTCCAAAGTTAAATTTCCTGGATATCCTTCTTCCATATCTGTACTTTTATAAGTCAGCTTTAATGCTGGACCTAAATCACTTTTTACCTCTTCTGCCGTCCAAACTCTTTTATCAAATCCATTCGTTCCGCCATGTAAATGATTTTTCCCATCATTTATCGTAAGCTGATATTCTTTCCCGTTTAATTTAAATTGTCCTTTATTTATGCGATTGCCATATCGGCCTACTATTGCCCCAAAGTATGGACTAACTTTTAAATATCCGCTTAAAGAATCATAGCCAAGTACAACATCCAATAATTTATCACTTCTGTTCGGGATATATAACGATTGAACAATTGCCCCATAATTAGTAATTGAAGCCTTTGCACCGTTTTTATTTGTCAAAGTATATAGGTCAATCTGCGTCCCGTCATTCATCTCCCCAAACTTTTCTTTTTGAATTGAATCCATAGTTTTATTTTCCCCGGAATTTTTATTACACGAAATTAATGAAAGTAAAAAAATAGTTAAGGAAATTTTTATAATGAAGTTCATTTTAATTTTATCCTTAAGTTAATTGGTGATTAATATAACTAACTAATTGAAATAATCTAAATTTTAATTAAATGTACATCGTTAAAATTTGTTCAAACAATTCCTGCTTACCGCTGATTTGTTTTGTGTCTCCATTCTTCCCTGCAATTGAACATAAATCTTCTAAAGTTAATTTGCCTTTTTCAAATTTTTGTCCATCTCCTGTATCATAAGAAGAATATCTTTGTTTTCTTTTTTTCTTATAGTCAGAATTTTTTAAGATATCATCGGCAACAACTAATGCTCTTGCAAAAGTATCCATTCCGGTTATGTGTGCAATAAATAAATCATCAGGGTCAGTTGAATTTCTTCTAAGCTTTGCATCGCAGTTTACGCCGCCGTTTCTAATCCCGCCAGCTTCATGGATGACGAGCATCGATTCAACCATTTCAAATTGTTTGACTGTAAATTGATCGGTATCCCATCCGGTTGGATAATCGCCGCGGTTTGCATCAACACTGCCTAATAAACCGGCATCAACAGCACACTGCAGCTCATGCTGGAAGGTGTGTCCAGCTAAAGTTGCATGATTAACTTCAATATTTAATTTGAAATCTTTATCCAATCCATAATTTCTTAGAAATCCAATTACGGTTTCAACATCATAATCATATTGATGTTTAGATGGTTCCATCGGTTTTGGTTCAACAAGAAACGATCCTTTGAAACCCTGTTTCCTGCCATAGTCACGGGCTAATGAAAGAAATTTTGCGAGATGGTCTTTTTCTCTTTTCATTTCTGTATTCAGCAAGCTCATGTAGCCTTCTCTTCCGCCCCAAAAAACATAATTAGATCCGCCCAATTCAATGGTGGCATCAATTGCGCGTTTGATTTGAGTTGCTGCATGTGCGAGAACTTTAAAGTCAGGATTAGTTGCAGCACCATTCATGTATCTTGGATGAGAAAATAAATTTGCTGTTCCCCATAAAAGTTTGACTCCTGATGCTTTCTGTTTCTCCTTTGCATAATCAATCATTGTTTTCATTCGTGAATCTGATTCACTAATTGATGTGCCTTCTTCAACTACATCGAAATCGTGAAAACAATAAAATGGAGCTCCAAGTTTTGTTGTGAATTCAAACGCGGCATCCATTTTGTGTTTTGCTCTTGAAATCGCATCACTGCCTTCATTCCATGGCATAAATCGAGTCGCACTTCCGAATGGATCACTACCCGTACCGCAGAAGCTATGCCAGTATGCAACTGCAAATCTAAAATAATCTTTCATCGGTTTGCCGTTAATTTTTTTCTTCTCGTCATACCATTTGAATGCTAATGGATTTTTTGATTCTTTCCCTTCGTATTTAATTTTTTCGATACCTTTAAAGTATTCTTTATCGCCAACTATATAATTCATTTTTTTGAACTCCTAATTTTGATTTAATTTTTTATTTCCTTATTAAGCTCGCGAAGCCAAAATGAATACGCATCTTGAGTTTGACTTAATGCTTTTTCATTTGGATTTACTTCATCAATTTTATTTAATGATTCGAATGCTTCATCAAAAGACTTATAATATCCTGCTCCAACAGCAGCACCTCTTGCTGCACCTTGGGAACCATCGGTATTGTATAATTCGATTTTTGAATTTGTAATATTGGATAAAGTCTCTCTGAAGACCGGACTTAAAAACATATTTGCATGCCCTGCTCTAATGACAGAAGCGTGTAACCCCATTTCTTTCAGAATATCAATTCCATACTTAAATGAAAATGCAATACCTTCCTGTTCAGCACGAATTAAATGAGCCGTAGTATGTCGATTGAAATCAATATTAAATATTTGCCCGCCAATATTTTTATTTTGAAAAACTCTTTCAGGCCCATTCCCAAATGGCATAATTGCTAAACCATCTGAACCAATTTCAATTTTTGAAGCAAGCTCATTCATTTGAGCATAAGATAAATTTGAACCAAAGTTTTTTCTTATCCATGAATTTTGAATGCCCGTTCCGCTAATGCACAGTAAAACTCCTATGCGGGTCTGCTGTTCTGAATGGTTGACATGAATAAAAGGATTAACTCTTGAAAATTCATCATGATTTGATTTATCAATAACACCGTAAATTACGCCGGATGTTCCGGCTGTCCCGGCAACTTCACCAGGATTTAAAACGTTTAATGAGAATGCATTATTGGGCTGATCACCTGCTCTGTATGATACAACAACATCTTCATTTAATCCTAATTCGGCTGCCGAATTTTTACTTACTTTCCCTTGAACTGAAAAAGTCGGATATGCTTTAGGAATTATCTTCTCATCAATTTCATAATAAGATAAAACTTTTTGTGAAATTGAGTTTGATTTGAAATCCCAAATTATTGCTTCTGACAACCCTGATAGTGTAGTGCTAATTTCACCTGTTAATTTCATTGCAATGAAATCACCCGGCAGCATTATTTTATGAATTTTTTTGTAGACATCAGGCTCATTCTCCTTAACCCATCTTAACTTGGTTGCAGTAAAAATTCCAGGGGAGTTTAATAGATTATTTAAGCAGTAACTTTCTCCAATTTCCTTAAATGCCCTTGTTCCAATATCAACACCTCGGCTGTCGCACCAAATAATCGAGTTCCGTAAGACTTTTTGATTCTCGTCAACTAAAACCAAACCATGCATTTGATAAGTTATTCCAATTGATTTTATGGCTGATAAATCAATTTTGTTTTCAGTTGTTAATTTTTTGAAAAGTGTTTTTGAATAGTTCCACCATGTATTAGGATCTTGTTCGGCATAGCCAGGGTTAGTTGAAATTATTTCCATTTCTTCAGCAGGGAAGTTTCCGCTTGCAACCGTTGAACCATTCTCTATATTAATTATTGAACATTTTACTGAAGAGCTGCCAATATCAAAACCAACTGATAACATATATAAATCCCTTAAAGAAATGCATAAAGTAATGAAATGCTAATAAAATAATTTACCCTTTTCAAAAGTAAATCCGATATTTTTTAATCGGTGTACAAAATACACTATTCTTTTTTTAAAAACACTACTTTAAAATAAAAAAAATGTATATTAGTGAAAAATAAATTAAAAAATCTTATTTATTATGTCTCACGTATTAAAGGAAGTTCTAAAGAATATCTCAATTGATTGTGTAGTATTCGGTTTTGAAAATTCGTCTCTTGAGGTATTATTAATTAAACGTGCGAGAAATCCATATAAAAATTCGTGGGCTTTACCCGGCGGATTTATTAAAAAAAAGGAGTTGGTTGAGAAAGCTGCAGAAAGAATTCTGCAAGATTCAACCGGAATTAACAAATTATATATGGAAGAAGTTGCTGTTTTTGATTCGATATATAGATTTCCAAATTGGCGGGTAATAACAGTTGGTTATTTTGCTTTGATTAGTCCGGAAAAATATAAATTAACAACCGGAGTAGATACTACTGATGTTAAATGGATTAAGCTTGATGAAGTACCCGATTTACCTTTCGATCATAATCAAATAATTAATGTCGCATTAAGTAAGCTGAGAACACGAGTGCGATACAGGCCAATCGGATTTGAATTACTTCCAAATAAATTTACTTTGCCTAGGTTACAAATGCTTTACGAAGTTATTCTGAATAAGAAATTGGATAAAAGAAATTTTAGAAAAAAAATAATGAAGATGCATTTGTTAAAAAGTTTAAAGGAAAAAGATAAAAATATTCAAAAACAACTATTATATCTTGCTAAGGATGCAGGCAAATCTAAGATCA
>CAZRMA010000130.1:0-9540 GCA_964600655.1 uncultured Ignavibacteriaceae bacterium | reverse complement strand
TTTGATTAAGCATTTAACAAGTTTTTATTTCACTGCTATTTTTATTTTAAACAAACCGCGGAGAAAAAATGGAATATAATTTAGGAGAAGGTTCATGCTATACTAACTCATTTGCTCTAAAAATGAATTCTTTTCATTATAAGGGGATCAATGATTTATTCGTAAAATCCACGCTCATGATTATTTTATTATTTCCATTTTCATTAAATGCTCAAAGTCTCGCATTAAAATTAAATATAAAAAATAAATACTCTGAATTTGCTGGTTCATCAATGCCGCTTGCAGCTATTGATTCAAGCACTGAATCCGTGTTTGGAAATGTTGACAGTCTATTTGAAGAAACAAAACCAAAACTACTTCCAGATAAAATGAGCATAATGGAAAGTTTCCTTTGGGGAGAAAATGGACTCACAAGGAAAATTGGATTGGTATATGACTTATCGCCAGAAGAAAGAGAACATGAACTTGGAATTAGACGTACAATGCTGACGGCACATCAAATTGGCGGTTTCGCCACTCTTGCTTTAATGCTTGCTGCAGATTATTACGGACAGCGTAGAATAGATGGGCATAGAAATGCAGGCGATACTCATCAAACATTAATTGCTGCAACAATAGTATCATATTCTGCAACCGCTTTACTTGCTATACTTTCCCCGCCGCCGTTGATTCGGCGTGATGAAGAAAGCACAACTACACTCCACAAAACTCTCGCATGGTTTCATGTAGCCGGAATGATATTGACTCCAATTCTAGGTTCAATGATTGGAGGACGAAGACATTTCAATGTCGATAAAGCTCATTACCATCAAATATCCGGATATATCACAACCGCACTATTTGCTTCAGCAATGATTGTCGTAACTTTTTAAAGGGTAAAAAATGAAATTGAAAAAAAAATATTTTCTAATAAGTGTATTGATTCCATTTGCTGCTATTTTATCACAGCCTAAAAAATATGAAGCAGTTAAGGACGAGTCTTTTATTACGTATAAATTAACTCATCCTTTACATGAAATTGAATCAACCAGCCACGATGCAACATGCTTAATCTTTGCTGATGCTCAAGCAAAAGAAATAAAGAATGTATTAGTACAAGTCGGCGTTACATCATTTAACAGTGGAAATTCAAATAGAGATTCACATGCTATGGAAGTTGTAAATGCAATTACGATTCCGTATGCTAAATTCTTAAGTACAAAAGTGGAACAGAAGGGGGACAGTTTAAAGGTTTTTGGTAAATTAACTTTTCATGGAGTAACAAAAGATATTGTAATAATTGCAGATGCTAAATGGTCTGAAGGGCAAGTAGTAGTTACAGGTGCATTTGACATTAGTTTAACCAAATTTAAAGTAGATAGGCCTTCACTGCTACTGATACCTGTGAATGATACTCTTAAGTTTACTTTACGGCAAGTGTTCAATCTATAATAGATTTAACAGACTTTGGTTAATCACTAATTGTTAGCTAATTATTTTTAACTCATCTAAAATAATCTTTAAATGCTTTTTAGAAATTCTCCAATCATTTTATTCAGTTGATCAAACTCAATTAAGAAAGCATCATGTCCAAATATAGAATCTATTTCACTGTATTTAGCATTAGGTATTAACGATGCTATTTCAATTTGTTCACTTGGCGGATATAAAACATCTGTTGATATCCCGATATTTAAAACCGGGGAATTAATACTCCCTAAAACATCTTTCATTGAGCCTCTATTAAAGGAAACATCGTGAAGATCCATCGCCTGAGTAATATATAAATAAGTATTTGCGTCAAATCTTTTTACCAGTTTACTGCCCTGGTAATCAAGATAACTCTCAATCTGAAAATTAGATTTATCATTTGAATGAGTTTGACTATTTATTTTTTGTCGTCCGAATTTAGAATTAAAAGCAGTGTCACTTCTATAACTAATCATTGCAATTTTTCTAGCTAAACTTAATCCATTAAAAGGCTGCTCAGTATAGTTCCCATTTTCCCAGACAGTATCATTTTTAATTGCCTCTCTTGCTGCCTGGTTTAAAGAAATTGCCCAGGGTGTATGACTTGCTGCTGCAGCAATTGGTATGATACTTTCAACCATGCTTGGATACATAATTGCCCATTCCAGCACTTGCATGCCACCTAATGAACCTCCGGCAATTGTAACCAACTTATTTACACCTAAACTTTCCATTAATTTATACTGAACTTTTACCATATCTCTTACAGTTATGGTTGGGAATTTCGTTCTGTATTCTTTGTGAGTTAGCGGGTTTATACTTGTTGGGCCAGTTGTCCCATAACATCCTGTCAAGAAGTTTGTACAAATAACAAAATATTTATCAGTGTCGAAAACTTTCCCTGGCCCTATTAGTGCATCCCACCAGCCGGCTTTTCCTATAAACATTTTATTGTATTTATTAAGAAAAGGAAAGTCTTTTGAATTATTAATTTCCTCTTCAGTAGTAATTCCCGCAGCATGAGAGTTGCCAGTAAGAGCATGACAAATTAAAATTGCATTTGTTCCTTCGTCATTTAAATTCCCATACGTTTGATAAGCAACATCCACCTCATATAATTTTTCACCTAATTCCAAATCAAGTGGTGTTTCCTGATCAAATAATTTCAAGAATTTAGTTAATGCCGCAATCTCCGTTCGGTCTTTAATGTTTATCTCCATAAAAATTCTTTATCTTGTTAAAGAAATATAAGCAGGATAAATTTTTGATTCATCCTGCTCGTGAAAATTATTTAATTAAGCGTGTGTTTCAGATTTAACAGCTGCATTTATTGCTTCATCAAAATCTTCAATAATATCATCAATATGTTCCAATCCTACAGAAACACGGATTTGTTCAGGCAGAACTCCGGAAGCTTTTTGCTCTTGATCTGAAAGCTGCTGGTGTGTTGTAGATGCCGGGTGAATAACTAATGTCTTTGCATCACCAACGTTTGCTAAAAGACTTGAAAGCTTAACATTGTTAACAAAAGATTTTCCTGCTTCAATTCCACCTTTTATTCCAAATGCTACAATAGATCCAAAGTGATCTTTCCTTAAATATTTTTTTGCATTTTCGTGATAGGGATGACTTTTTAATCCAGGATACCAAACCCAATCTACTGAAGGATTTGCTTCAAGCCATTTTGCTAATTGAATTGCATTTTCATTGTGCCTGTCAATTCTCAATGATAAGGTTTCTAATCCCTGTAAAAATAGAAATGAGTTAAACGGACTTAATGCCGGACCGAGATCTCTAAGCTGTTCAACTCTTGCCCTGATAATGAAAGCTATATTTCCAAACTGTGAACCTTTTCCAAATATTTCATTAAAATTTATACCATGATATCCGGGAGCAGGTTCAGTAAAAATAGGAAAGTTGCCGTTTCCCCAATCAAATTTTCCAGAATCAACCACAACCCCTCCGATAGAAGTTCCATGTCCGCCAATCCATTTTGTTGCTGATTGAACTACAATGTCAGCACCATGATCAATTGGCCTTGCAAGATAACCTGCTGCACCGAATGTGTTATCAACAATTAAAGGAATTCCATGTCTGTGAGCAACTTCAGCAATTGCTTTTATATCAGGAACATTTAACCTTGGGTTTCCAATTGTTTCAATGTATAAAGCTTTTGTTTTTTGGTCAATTAATTTTTCAAATTCGGCTGGATCATCGCCTTCAACAAATTTTACATTTATACCCAGACGGGGAAATGTAACTTTGAACTGGTTATAAGTTCCTCCGTAAAGCAGGCTAGTGGCTACAATGTTTTCGCCGGCTTGAGCGATGGTTGTTATTGCAATTAATTGTGCGGCCTGTCCTGATGCAGTTGCTAATGCAGCGGCACCGCCTTCCAAAGCTGCGACCCTCTGTTCAAAAACATCCGAAGTTGGATTCATAATCCTGGTATAAATGTTTCCGAATTTTTGCAAACCGAATAAATCAGCAGCATGCTGCGCATCATTAAAATTATAAGACGTTGTTTGATAGATTGGAACAGCGCGAGCGTTTGTTGCCGAGTCCGGTTTTTGCCCGGCGTGAAGCTGCAATGTTTCGTACCTGTACTGTCTTTCTTTTCCATTTGTGCTCATAATTATTTCCTTTCTGTTTTTTATTAATTATGGTTTAGCAATTAAATATTTTATTAGAAGCTGTATTTAAAGTATCTCTGTCATTTCGACCAGAGGGAGAAATCTTGCATTTAAAAAAGATTTCTCGGTCGATGACTCTCTCGAAATGACATTTAATTGCTTTTGAAACAGCCTCGGTATTTTAAACATCTTTCATGAACAGACAAGAATGTCTGTTTTATAAGTTAATTTTTAAAACAAAAAAACCTCTTCAGAAAGATTGTCCGAAGAGGTTTTTGAAAAACTTCTTCTCTCATCTTTCCCTTTTCCCCGGTATAAACCGGGCGGGCAGGAGTTAGCACCATGACCTCCAATTTGTGTTGAAGCGGTTGCTAAGGTTTCAACGGGCCTGATCCCTCAACCTTTCTCGATAAGAGCTTTAATATTTAATTTTTGTTTACGTCATATTTTCCATAAAAAAACCCTTCTCGATTTCGGAAGGGCTTAAGTTTAATATTTATAAAGCAATTACCTTCCGTTAGGATGTAGTACACATCATACAACAGATGCACATTGCCATTGCCAAATTTCTTTTGTTTGTATTTTTAATTAAGATTTTCATTAGTGTTGGGCAAAGATAATATTTGATAGTTGTTAAGTCAACATAAAAATAAAAAATTATAAAAACTTTTTTTATAAATGAATGTTAATTCACTTATTTGGAAAAATTAACTTTTCTTTCTTTCTGATTTAAACACTTTATAAAAACAGAAAACAGTTAGGGTTATTATTGCCCCCCAAGCAATTGTAATAAAAATAATTCCACCTGTTGTTAATCCCATTGTGTAATTCCTTTATTTAAAAAATATATTCCAAATAATAATAAATTATTTTGCTTCTTCTTTTGGATGATTCTTCCAGGCTTTGTTTACTAAGAAGGCTAATCCTAAAAATAATAGTACCATCAATAACCTTGACGCCCATATATATGGCACATCCGAGGGATTAGCATTTGATAATAATAATGTTGGTATGGCATCATTGACAAACCACCATATCATAATTATAAACAAAACAAGAGGTGTTATATATTTCATTATGTAGTAAAATATTTTTGGAATTTTAAAGTCGCCGCCTGCATTCATTTCAGCCCAGGCTTTATCGGCACCAAAAACCCACATAAATAATATTGTTTCAATTAAGGCAAATACAACAAGGCCAAAAGTACCTGCCCAATAATCCATTTCATTTAAAAATCCGAATCTCTGAAAGAATACTACAAACTGAACAGCGATCAAAACAATAATAGCAAGTGTGCCCACTGCTTTTTTTCTATTCATTCCAAATTCGTCTTCCATAAAAGCAATAACAGGCTGTCCCATTGCAACTGAAGATGTAATTCCCGCGATGAATAAAAGTAAAAACCATATAAACCCAAAAAATTCTCCAAAGGGAATTTTCTGAAATATTAATGGCATTGAAACGAATCCGAGATCAAATGCCCCGCCTTTGGCAAATTCTTGTGTAGCTGCTAAACCAAAAAAAGCAACCGCAACGGGTATTGCAATTGTTCCGCCTAAAACTACTTCTGTAAATTCATTTGTCGCCGCAGTTGTTAAACCGGACAATGCAATATCATCTTTTGGGGTTAAGTAGCTCGCATAGGCATGAATGGTTCCCATCCCAACTGAAAGGGTAAAGAAAATTTGCCCCGCCGCCGCCAGCCAGATTTTAGGATCGCCTAGCTGAGAGAAATCGGGATTCCAAATAAATCCCAATCCAGTCCAAACGGAATTTTCAGGCATTGATGGATCTGGAGTTCCAAGTGTTAAAATTCTTACAGCAAGTATAGCCGCAAAAACCAATAACATAGGTAATGCAATTTTAGCAAGTTTCTCTATTCCTTTTGAAATTCCTTTATATAAAATCCAAAAATTTAAAACAAAGGTGACGAGCATTAAACCATAAGCTACCCAATATCCTGAAAAGTGAATTCCGGCTTCTCTTCCTTGATAATTATACAAAAAGTTTTTCATGGCACTAAATGTAGTTTCATCAAAATATAGTTTATTGAGTGAGAAAATACTGAACCCAAGTGTCCATGATTCAATGTAGGTATAATAAATCATTATAGTGAGAGAAATAAATAGGCCGATTGCACCGAAATATTTAGCTAATTTATTTTTCCAGATTACATCAAACATTCCAGGTGCACTGCCATGTCGATATCTTCCGCCGTTTCTTCCGATGCCCCATTCGATCCACATTAATGGAATTCCAAGGATTAAAAAGAAAATAAAATATGGTATCATAAAAGCACCGCCTCCGTTTTGGGCGGCTTGTACGGGGAATCTTAAAAAATTTCCTAAACCGACTGCATTACCAGCTACTGCTAATATGAGTCCAATTTTGCTTCCCCAATGCTCTCTTTCAGCGGTCTCCGGCATTTATCCTCCATTAAAAGATTGTGATAGAAAGGATTTTGTGTAATTGAAGCTAAAATATCATAACTTAATTTTTTAATATCAACCTTAAAAATAATTTTTATTTAGAGATTAAAAATTAATTCTCTCTCTAAGTTTAAGACCTTATTTGAGATTATATATTGAATAAAAAAATTTTTAAGTTTGTACTAAATCTTTAATCAATTAAATAAATAAAATAGACCAATGATAAAACTAAAAATAATATTCATCTCGGCATTATTTTTTATAACTAATTTAACTGCACAACAAATGAATCAAATACAGAAATACAAAGAAATTGTCAGCGAAATAAAAAATGAATTCGCCCCGGATAAACGAACCGCAATTTTTAATATTGAAGTAAGTGAATCCGGCGATAAAACAAAATTGTCAGGTGAGACAAATATTCCTGCTGCAAAAGAAAAACTGCTTTCAAAAATTAATGACAGTAAAATTGTTGATGAAATCGAAATACTCCCTGATAAAAAATTAGGTGATAAAATTTATGGAGTTGTAAATCTGTCAGTTGCTAATGTTAGAACCCATCATGAAAATTCTGCTGAGATGGCAACACAAGCTTTGCTGGGAACTCCACTAAAAATTTATAAAAGAAGCCGCGGCTGGTTTTTGGTTCAAACTCCCGATAATTACATCGGGTGGATGGATTTTGATGGAGTTGAATTAATGAACGAGGAAGAATTTAAGAATTGGGAAAACTCTAAAAAAGTAATTGTGAATAGCATTTACGGATTCTCACATTCAAGTGCTGATGGAGAATCATTGCCAGTCTCCGATATTGTTGAAGGGGACTTGTTTAAATTTTTAGGTCTTGAAGGAAAGTTTGTTAAAGTAGAATATCCCGATAAACGAATAGCATATATTTCAGCAGACGTGGTTGAAAATTATTCCAATTGGCTAGGTGACAGAAAAATTAATTCGAAGGAAATTATATCAACTGCAAAAACTTTTATCGGCATTCCATATATGTGGGGAGGAACCTCCACAAAAGCATTCGACTGCAGCGGTTTCACAAAGACAGTTTATTTCCTTAATGGTGTGATGCTGCCGCGAGATGCCTCGCAGCAAGTGCATACCGGCGAACTTATAGATACAAAAGATGGTTTTAATAATCTTAAACCGGGAGATTTATTATTCTTCGGAAGAAAGGCTACCGATTCAACCGCGGAAAGAATCACTCACGTTGCTTTGTACATTGGCGATACCGAATTTATTCATTCATCAGGCAGAGTAAGAATAAATAGTTTGGATAAAACCAGGCCTAACTACAGCGAATATAGATTTAACCAGTTCGTACGAGCTAAACGCATATTAACTTCATTGGATAAAAACGGAGTTGAAAAACTTCAATCAATAAAATATTATTCAAAATAAAAATTTAAGAGTGGAATTAAAAGTATAGGCTTAAATATGATTAATCTTAATTGCTAAAATTAATTTGTATTCATTCTGATTGATAAGATGATAACATTTATAATGTATTGATAAGAATGTAAATCCGCACCTAAAAGGAAATTCGTCCGGAAATTATATTGAAAGACATTTTTTATAACGAAAAATTAATACAAAAAGAAAAATCTGTTTGAAGGAGCGGAGCGACTGAGTTATTTTTCTTTACACAATGAGATAGAACAACCAATAAAAAATATAATTTCAGAATTTATTTTTAAGTGCATGTTTCTTTCGGTTCTTTTCTTACGTTAAGAAAAGAACAAATTGAGATTAAAATTAAATTGTAATAATCCTAATTAACATTAACACTAATTTTCTTAAAAAATATTTAGAGTAAACTTATTTATGAAACTAACTTTTTCTCCATTCACACTAGAATTAAAACATGTATTTACAGTTGCAAGAAATTCAAGAACAACCACTCCAATTATACTTACGCAAATTGAACATGAAGGAATAATTGGCTACGGTGAAGCTTCTATGCCGCCGTATCTTGGAGAATCTCAGGAAAGCGTTACAAAATTTTTATCAAAAGTTGATTTAAGCAAATATAAAAATCCATTTGAACTTGAAACCATTTTAGATGATATAGATAAAATTGCTCCCGGCAATGGTGCTGCAAAAGCTTCTGTTGATATTGCCCTTCACGATCTTGTGGGCAAAATGATGAATCAACCTTGGTATAACGTCTGGGGTTATGATAAAGAAAAAGCTCCATACACTTCTTTTACAATTGGAATTGATAAGCCGGATGTAATTAGAAAAAAAGTTGAAGAGGCAAAAGAGTTTAAAATTCTTAAAGTAAAGCTTGGACGCGACAATGATAAAGAAATGATTGAAGTAATCCGTTCTGTTTCCGATCAGCCGATTTCTGTTGATGCTAATCAAGGATGGAGCGATAAAAATTATGCTTTAGAAATGATTGAATGGCTGAACGAAAGAAATATTCTTTTTGTTGAACAGCCCATGCCCAAAGAACAAATTGATGATATGGCATGGCTTACAGAAAAAAGTTCGTTGCATACAATTGCCGATGAATCCGTTCAAAGACTTTCCGACATCTACAAAATAAAAGATGTGTTTTCCGGTATTAATATAAAATTAATGAAATGCACCGGGATGCGTGAAGCAAATAAGATGATAACTCTTGCCCGTGCTTTAGGACTAAAAGTTATGTTGGGCTGCATGACAGAAACTTCATGTGCAATCTCTGCTGCGTCTCATCTTTCTCCCATGGTTGATTGGGCAGACCTTGATGGGGCTTTATTAATTAGTAATGATATTTTTAAGGGGACAATGATTGAAAATGGGAAGGTAAATATTTCATCTTTACCGGGGATAGGCATTACAAAAATGTAAAAGATATTAACTGTACTTATTCTAAAAAACGATTCATAAATTATTTTTTTATAGATAGTTAGGATTGAAAAAATTAAATTGTGTTAGTTGATATCTGAGAATTAAATTCTTGTTTTTCAACCTTAAATAATAATTTCAGTTCAGTATAATTAATAGTTAGGTGCTTAATCATTTTGTAAAAAAAA
>CAZRMA010000129.1:0-9540 GCA_964600655.1 uncultured Ignavibacteriaceae bacterium | reverse complement strand
ACTAATTTTATAATTTCCAGATCATTATAGTCATCTCCAATATATGCAATATTTTCTGCTGAAATCTTTTTGTTTTTTAAGATTGACGGGAAAACCTTTTCTTTTTCTCTAATTCCAGTATAAAGTTCAGTTATTTTCAATTTTTCAGCACGTTTATTTATCGACCCAAATGTTTCTCCTGTAATTATTCCTGTTTCGATATTAACCTCACTGAGTAATCTTTCAACACCCATCCCATCACGAATTGAAAATCTTTTGAATTCCTCACCTTTTGGCGAATAATAAACACCCGTATCTGTCAAAACGCCATCATTGTCTGTTAAAATAAGTTTAATCTTTTTTGCTTTTATTTTAATTTCAGTGTATCTGTCACCTAAAATTTTTGAGTAATCCATAAAAAATCTCCTAAATTATGCTATTATAATTTGTTAGATTAAAATTGATTAGTTAAATTAAAGTCAATTCTTAAAATATCAAAAATAAAAGAAATAAAGTATGAGAGTTGTTAAACCAAAAAAATTACAAAAAGGGGATTTAATCGGCGTCATTTCTCCTGCATCTTCTCCAGATGATTTATCAAAAATAAATTTAGGTGTTAATTATTTAGAAAAACTAGGATACAGAGTTGAAGTTGGAAAGAACGTTGGAAATTATAACGGATATTTAGCTGGTAGTGATAAAGAAAGATTGGATGACTTGCATTCCATGTTTAAGAAGAAAGAAGTGAAAGCTATTTTTTCAGTTCGAGGTGGTTACGGAACTCCAAGGCTGCTGGATAAAATTGATTTTAAAATTATAAAGAACAATCCTAAAATATTTGTTGGTTATAGTGATATAACAGCTTTACAAATGGCATTTTTTCAAAAAGCTGGGTTAATTACTTTTGCGGGACCAATGGTTGCGGTTGATTTTTATAACAGTGTTGACCCTTTTACCGAAGAATTCTTTTGGTCTCTTCTCACATCAAATAAAAGAATTGGAAGAGTTAAACCGCCGGATGGAGAAAAAATATTAAAGATTACGAAAGGTACTGCGAAGGGAAGAATTTTTGGCGGAAACTTATCATTAATTTCAGCGCTGGTGGGAACAGAGTTTTTCCCGGATCCAAAAGATAAAATTTTAATTTTAGAAGAAGTTCAGGAACTGCCATATAGAGTTGATAGAATGTTGAATACATTGAGACTGCATAAATTATTTAAGCAATCTGCAGGAATAATTTTAGGAAGATTTTTAGACTGTAACGAACATGATCCTGAAAAAAGAACGCTTACTTTAGGCGAAGTTATCGATGATTATTTCGGTAAGCTTTCAATTCCTGTGGTATACAATTTTAAGCATGGCCACGTTAAAGAAAACATTACAATTCCGTTTGGAACAATGGTAAAAATTAATGCTACTAAAGAATTTGTAGAATTTACAGAGTCTGCCGTTAGTTAAGTAATTGTTTTACTTTGTCTTTTATATAATTGTTCTGAACATATTTATATAAATTTTTCCCGGGACAAACTGTTATCTTCGAATAATCTCTATGTGAAGCAATTGAATCAGGAGAAATTTGATATTTCTTACAGCAATACGCAATTAAATTAATTAGAGAATTTAATTGAGCCTCAGGTACTTCCTGCACTTCAAAATTTCCAATACATGAAATTAATAAATGCCCGCTGGGATCATATTCAGTTGCTGTTTCACCAGTGGTAAAAACATTTCTGCCTTCGTATATAGTTCCATCCAATCCAATTAAAAAGTGATAAGGTATGTCAGACCAATTACGCGCCTCGCTCATCCCCCAGACCTGAACCTTTTTAATAAACTTTGCCGCATTGGAATCTGGGCTAAAATATTCTCCTTCATGGTGAATCGTTATGCGTTCCGGAATTTGTGTTTTGAAAGGTTTCGGTTCATCTGCGTTCCAGGCTTTTCTTGGAACAATGGTTATTTCGTTAGTTGAAGAACAGCCAACTAACATCAATAAGGAAATTATAAACAAGCTAAATTGAATCGTCTTCATAATGAATTATTGAATAATATTTATTGAAATTATTTTTTGCATTCTGTGCATCTTTTATAGTTTTAAATATACCAAAAACTGTTGAGCCGGTCCCTGTCATTAATGAAAATAAAGCACCAAGCTTATACATTTTACTTTTTATGTCAGCAATTTCAGGATATTTATTAAATACAATTTTTTCAAAATCATTTGAGATTTTATCTTTCATAGTTTCAAATGAAAATGTTTTTTCAGAAATCATTTCTGTGAGCCTGAATTCAGGCTGTTTTACTTTTAGATTCTCAAAAGCCCATTTGGTAGAAACATGTATTCCGGGATTAACAATTAAAATAGGGAAGTTAATTTTAAAATTAATTTCATTTAGAATTTCTCCTCTTGAAGATGCTATACTTGGTTTTGGATTAATAAAAAATGGTACGTCTGAACCAAGCTGCAAAGCAATCTTCCTTAATTTATTTTCATCAATATTTAAATTATATAATTCATTTAATGAAAGAAGTGTTGATGCACAATTAGAACTTCCACCCCCAAGTCCTGCTCCGATTGGAATATTTTTATTTAAAGAAATTTTCACATTAATAATTTTCCCGCTGAATTGTTCCAATAAAATTTTTGCTTTAATTATTAAATTATTAGAATCTGATTCTAAATCTTTATTGTTAGAAGTAAAATGAAATGAATCTGCTTTTTCAAATGTGAGTTCATCAAATATATTTATGGGATAAAATATCGTTTCAATATCATGAAATCCATCGTCTCTTTTTCTGATTACATTTAATCCAACATTAATTTTAGCGGGAGATTTTAAATGAATGGTTTGCATTAAATCTATTTAGATTTTTGATTATAATATTTTATCACTTCATT
Organism: uncultured Ignavibacteriaceae bacterium; assembly: GCA_964600655.1. Taxonomy (GTDB): domain Bacteria; phylum Bacteroidota; class Ignavibacteria; order Ignavibacteriales; family Ignavibacteriaceae; genus CAVSWT01. The sequence goes on along the minus strand of CAZRMA010000129.1, from coordinate 6,662 downwards.
AACAATTCTATCCAAATCTATCATTTGAATACATTCAAGATCATAAGGGCAGGTTTTGTTCCAGCATGGCGAACAAAATAAATTATCCTGGAATAATTTTATTCCACGGTTATAAAGCTCAATCTCAGTCCAGCAACTAACTCCGAACCAGGCAATAACATATTTCTTTAATGCAATTGCCAGATGCATTCCAAATGAATCGCCTGTTATAACAACATCGGCAAGTTGTTCAAAACATGCTCCCTTACGTACCCCTAAATTAGATGGAGTATTTATAATTTTGTCTTTGAAATGAGAATAAATTTCTTCATTTCTTTGGGTATCTTCTGGTCCGCCAAGTAAGATAATTTTTACTCCCCCAAATTCTAACAGTTTATTTATTAAATGAATATGCTGTGAAATTGTCATTTTTTTATTCGGATAGAGATTGGAGCATCCCGTATTAAATCCAACTACAAAATCGTTATCATTTAAGCCAATTTCAGTTTTATAATTTTCAATAAAATATTTCTCTTCCTCTGAAAAATTAAAAACATAATCATCATTTTTGTAATAATCATTTATTTCAAAAGTTTCAGAAAGATAATCTTGTCCAGTTCTTTGATTTATTCTGAATTTAAGTCGATTGTTCAATCCAAGTTCGTAATTGTAAAGAGCGCCATCATTTAATGGAATTATCTTGCCATTTTCATTAAGTCCGAAACCAAGCTTATTTTTAGCATTAACTGTATTTAATAAAGAGCATGATCTTAAGGATTTATCTGAGTTCATTGCATAATTAAATTCGATGTTTTTTAAAATGGAAATTGATTCAGCATCAAATGGAAATACGTAATCAATAAAATGATTTTCATGAAGTAATTTAACTGCATTCTTGTCTGTAACCCAATAAATAGTTGATTCAGGAAATTTTCGTTTCAATGCTGGCAATTGCGCAGTTGTCATTAAAACATCACCCATAGCATCGAGATTTATGATCAAAATTTTAGTCCCAATTGGAATATTATCTTTGCAGCCGTCTTTTAAACAATCGTGATCCGGGAAGCATGGTTTGTATCCTGTGAACCTTTTACAATTTGGGATTTCAATTTTCATAGTAAGAATATAAGCACTAAATTTATTATTAATTATTAACTTAATTTTGATATTATTTCCAAATATAACAAAAGTAATTAATCTAAAGTAGAAAAATATGAGGGTTTTCCAATTCAGTTTCGGCGATGGATATGCTGGAAGTGCTAAAATTGCAATTCTAAGTTCTAAACTTTTACAAGATAAAGGATATTCTGTAACATTATTTGTATCTAAAAATTCATTAACAGAAAAAAGAGGAACAGAAGAAGAGTTAAATATTATCTCGCTGGATAGCAGCAAAAAATTTAAAGAGCTCATTACAGAAATAGTAACTTATTTTAAAAATGAAAAACCTCTGATTGTCATCTCACATCATTCTTTAGATAGGAAAGTTGGTTTTGAACTTAAGAAGAAATTTAAAAATGAATTTTTAAATATTGGATACAGGCATAATATTTCTAAAAGTTTTCCTGTAATTGGGCCATTGCTATACAATCATTATTATGATTACTTAATTGCATGCAGTAAGGGCGTTGGAGATAGTTTAATTACTTCCGGTGTAAAATCAAAAAAAGTAAAAATTATTTATAACGGAATTTCGGTTCCTGAAAATATTAATAGCATTTCTGGAACTAAAATTAAGTCAGAATGTAATTTAAATGATAAAATTGTTTTAGGGATGTCAACCTGGTTTCACAAAGAGCGAAAAGGATTCGATATTTTATTTGAAGCATTTAGAAAACTTGACAGCAGATTTGTTCTGTTAATAGTTGGAATACCTGAAAAAGACCAAAAGTCAGTTTTGGATTATGCTTCTGAATTTAATATTAGCAACTCGAAAATTATCATGCCTGGATACGTAGATAATATTTGGGAGTATTATAAGTCAATGGATATTTTTTTACTGCCTTCTCGTTCGGAAGGATTTTCTCTTTCTCTTCTTGAAGCCGCCGCTTCGCATCTGCCAATAATTGCTTCTAATATTCCAGGGAATAATGAATTTATCTTCAACAACAAAAACGGATTATTATTTAATATTGAAAACCCGACCGAGCTTAAAGAAGAAATTCAAGTTTTAAGTTCGGATAAAAAAATGAGATATGATTTAAGTAATAATGCTTATGAATCAGTAATGAAAAATTATTTAATAAAAAATTACGCGGATAATTTAGATAATTTTTTAAAGCAGATTTCTCAATAACCTTTAATTGGATTTTCTTTCTGTTTCAAGATTCGGTAAAAGCCAGGTTATCAATCCAATTAACGGAAGAAATGAACAAACCTGGTAAACATAATTTATGCTTGTCTGATCAGCTAATTCACCAAGTACAACTGAGCCGATACCAGCTATTCCAAATGCAAACCCGAAAAATAGACCTGCTATCATCCCGACCTTGCCGGGCAAAAGCTCTTGGGCGTATACTAAAATTGTTGGAAAAGCTGAAGCTAAAATTACACCGATTAAAATTGTTAAAATTGTTGTCCAAAATAAATTAGCATAAGGAAGTAAAATTGTAAAGGGAGAAACTCCTAAAATCGAAAACCAAATAATATATTTTCTTCCAAAGCGGTCACTTAAAGGACCTCCAATCATTGTCCCGATTGCCGCAGAAGCCAAAAATATAAATAGATATACTTGCGATGTCTGAACTGACAATTGAAATTTATCTATCAAATAAAAAGTAAAGAAGCTGGTCATTCCGGAAAGATAAATGTACTTTGAAAATATTAACGTTAATAAAATCGAAACAGTAAAAAATATTTTCCGCTTAGAAAAATTATGATTTATCTCAAGGTTATTGGATTTACTTTTACCCAAGACATGATCTTGATTTATTTTTTTATACCACTTTCCGATCTTAATTAAGATAACAATGGCAAGAATCGCCAATACAGAAAACCAAATAATACTTGGCCTTCCAAACGGGACAATAATTATGGCTGCCAGCAAAGGCCCAATTGAACGTCCTGCATTTCCTCCCACTTGAAAGATTGATTGCGCAGTGCCTCTTTTTCCACCGGACGCAAGATGTGCAACCCGGGAAGCCTCAGGGTGAAAAACCGAAGAGCCGATTCCAACCAATGCAACAGCAAATAAAAGAATTTCATAAGTTGCTGCAAATGAAATCAAAACTATACCAGCAAGAGTGAAAATCATTCCTACTGTAAGCGAGAAAGGTTTTGGTTTTTTATCTGTGTAAAAGCCAACGAAAGGCTGAAGTATGGAAGCCGATAGCTGAAAGGTTAAAGTAATCAATCCGATTTGCACAAAATTTAATTGAAATGAATCTTTAATCATTGGATAAATAGATGGTATCAGGGATTGCATTACATCATTTAGAAGATGCGCAAATCCAATAGCCAATAAAATTTGATATGCCGTTTTATTAACATTTGTATTTAAATTACTTATTTGCTCTGTTTGTTCTGTGTTCATTTCACATTATTTATAAATGAATGCAAATTTGTAGCGTGTGTTTAACCGTCACACAAAGGTTTCTATTAAAAAGTTTCCAATTTTGCTGTTAAAAAAAATTATATTTTTAAATCAGTTTTAATTATTAGAATATTTATAAAATTAAACAAGAAAAATATTACGAACAATTTGACATTAAACACAGATTTATACATTTGTAATGTTAATTATATGTTTAATTTACTATAGTAGTTTTATTAGCTTTACTTTTTAATAACTTTCTTCGATAATATATTGGTATAGAAATGTATTTCATAATGTTGAATGGTTCAAGGAGCCATAATATTCTAATGAAATTTTTTACAGTTAACTTTAGTAGTTAGTGAGTAGGGATTGTGATTATTAAATTCCGATTTATTTTATTATTCATTTTTTGTTTGAGTATAAACCAATATTCTCAGCAAGCTGTTGCCGATAGCTTGGAAGAACAACTTAATAGTTTGAGTGGGGAAGAAAAAGTTGATACCTATGGTCAACTATCTGATATTTACCAATATATAAATACAAAAAAAGCCTTTGAATTTGCAAGTAAAGGAGTTGAACTTGCCAAGCAAATAAATTACCCCAAAGGAATGGCTAGCTGTTATGGCAGCATAGGATACAGTTATATAAATCTGGATAACGATAAAGCTATAGAATTCACCCAAAAAGCTTTGAAAGTACGTCAACGGATTGAAGACAAGGCGGGAATTGCTACATCTCTCAATGTATTAGGTGTAATATATTATTATCAGGGTGATTATTTAACTTCAATTGAAAACCATTTTAAAGCCATGAAAATGAGGGAAGAAGTAGGTGATGAAAATAAAATGGCAACTTCCTATAATAACATTTCTCTGGTTTATCTTGCCTTGGAAGACTATGATACTGCACTAGAATATTTAAATAAAGCCTTAGTGATAAGAACAAAAAAACATAATAACAAAGGATCTGCGATTATTAAAGGAAATATCGGAGATATTTATAGTAGAATGGGGAAATATGACAAAGCAATTAGTTATTTAAATGATGCCTTACTAACCAATAAGAAAACTGGTAATAAGATATCTGAAGCTGGGGTTTATCTTATTTTCGCTAAAATATATATGGAAATGAATAACAATACAGCTGCACTTGACAATTATAAAATGGCAATTGACTTATATTCAGAAATTGATGAAAAACATGGTATGTCGCAGGCCGAGAACGGAATAGCATCAATCTTACAGAATGAAGGGAAAATTGAATTAGCAATTAGTCATGCACAAAATGCTATCGAACAGGCTACTTCAATTAATTCATTAGAAAATATTGTAAAAGCTGCAAATACATTACAAACTGCATATAGTAGTTTGGGTGATTATAAAAAAGCATTTGAGTATGCAACACTATACCAACAATCATCCGACAGTTTAAAAATCTCAGATAAAATAAAAAAATTAGCTAAAACAGAGTTTGAGTATAAAATTCAGGTGATTAAAAAGATACAAGAATCTGAAATAGCATATCAGAAAAATTTTATCAAATGGTTAACAGTCACAATTATCTTAGGTGGTATAATTATCGTCCTAATTATATTTGGATATTTTCATATCAGAAAAACGAATCGTCAATTAAACAATTTGAATAATAGTCTTAAGGAGCATGATTACACTAAAGATAAATTTTTATCTATTATCGCTCACGACCTTAGAGGTCCCTTTCATGCATTGCTTGGACTTTCAGAAGCTCTTGCAAATGATATTGATGAACTCAGCAATGACGAGATAAAAGATTATAACAAGGACATTAATAAGTCTTTAAAAAGACAGTATGAACTATTAAATAATTTGCTGCATTGGTCACGGCTGCAAAATATAAATTTCTCACTTTCCCTTGAAAGTATTTGTTTGTTTGATGAACTAAATAATACCATACAGACTTTGGAATTAGCTGCTGCTGAAAAGAATTTATCGATTACAAATGAAGTTGACAAAACTATAGCCGTAAATGCTGACAAATCCATGATTCAATTAGTGATGCGTAATATTATTTCCAACAGTATAAAATTTTCAATTAAGAATGGAACAATAAAAATATTTTCAGAACAATTTGATGGCCATATTAAAATATCTGTCTCAGACAATGGAGTAGGAATTCCTGCTAAAGATTTGGATAAAATTTTTAGAATGGATGTTCAATATTCTACTGCAGGGACAATGGATGAAAAGGGGACTGGTTTGGGACTTATGCTTTGCAAAGAAATTGTGGAAAAACATGGGGGCAGTATTGAAATTAAAAGTGAATTGGGGAAGGGAACAGACGTTTCTTTTACATTGAAGAAAGCATAGATAATTAAATAGCTTCTTAAAAACAACATTCAACCTTCTCTATTAAACAATCTTCAATCCCTAAAAATATCAAATTAAACTCATAGAAATATTTACAATTTTCAATCGGTAATTTTTGATATTAAAGATTAATCCACTCCCATTAATTCAACCGAAAAGCCGGCAATTATTACCCAAAATCATCCAATAATTTAAACATAGAATACTATTTAATTCTAATTTTAAGAGAGTTCTAGCGGCATTTTAATTGAACATTTCTCATTGATAAAAAAAAGTAAAAATTGGGCAGTAAAAAAGGAGTAATGCGATGACAAAAAGATTACTTTTTGCAATAGTGACAGTACTGATTTGTTCAACAATTCTTCACCCTTCACCAACTATTTGGAATGGTGCCACAATCACTTTCACCAAGACCAATTATGCCGATTGGACATTAGAACCTAATCAAGATCGTATCACTTCAAATGTTTGGATAACTAGGAAAGATAGCCAGGGTGTATTTAATATTTTTTTGGAATCAGGTTTTGAATATTTCGAATCGCCTTTAGGTACGGAATGGGCGTATGGTACAACGGCAGATTATGCTAGTTTGGAATATAGTGATTGGATAAGTTGGTGCGGAATGGCCCCAAATATGTTAAACAAAGACGCAGTTGTACATCTTATCGATGATGATATATATATAGATATTAAATTTACCTCGTGGACATCAGGGGAAATGGGTCTTAGTGGCGGTGGAGGTTTTTCTTATCAGCGTTCAACAGATCCTAATTTACCTGTTGAACTAACTTCTTTTAATGCAT
>CAZRMA010000128.1:0-9590 GCA_964600655.1 uncultured Ignavibacteriaceae bacterium | reverse complement strand
CATAAATAGGTTAATTGTTTACTAACAAAATGAAAGGAAGGACGCGATGAAAACAATTAAAGCTAAGATAGATAATCCTCTATCAGATCTCATTAGTGATGACATTTATGATTTGCTTAATGCTCAGGGATTGATTGATGAAAAGTCGGTTAGAGATTATCAGATCCGCAAAAAATTCAAACAATTGCGGGCAAGTAAAGTTAGCGCTGGAGACGCTATCGACACTATAAGAGAAGAATACCCTTACTTGCAGTTTGATACTATAAGAAAAATAGTTTATCAAATAAGTAAGTAAATAAATTCTTGACAAATAGGAGATATGAGTTTATATTTCGAATGACTCTTTCAAAGGGTTCTCCCCTGCCCTTTGATGGTAACGAGTCGAGCCCAGTGGTACCCCCATCACTGGGCTTTATTTTATTTTTTAAGGAAAATCTGATATGGCAAAAACAGTTAAAAAAAAGAATATTAGGCAAGCAAAAAAAACTTTCACGTCCCCTTTTAAAATCTATTGGACTAAAAAAAATTATATATTGCTCGCTTTGGGATTTGTTGTTCTGATTTTAGGTTTTTTTGTTATGAGCATTGGAGAATGGGACAGCACCGCTTCTTTAGTTTTTTCACCTATCATTCTTATTATAGCATACTTATTAATTTTCCCGGGCTCTATATTCTACGAAGATAAAAACGCAAAAATAAATTCTGAGGAAAACAAAGTTGCTTCTGGCAAAAGTTAAAGGCAACGTAGTTTCTACACAAAAAAATTCTTATCTAAAAGGACAAAAGCTCCTAATCATTCATCAAATTGATCTTGAAGGAAATTTCATCGAGGCGAAAGATATAATTGCAATTGACACTGTTGATGCTGGAATTGGAGATACCGTTTTAGTTGTACAGGAAGGAGCGGCAGTCCAGCAAATATTGGGGCATAAAAATGCGCCGGCACATACAATTATCGTTGCGGTTGTTGATAACATCGAAGTTAAATAATTACAAATAACTTTTTATTGTGACTAAATTAAATCTTGAACAGCTCAACAATTTAAATCTTCTACTTTCTATTGATGGCATCGGTCCTGGAAAAATTAGAAATCTCCTTTCAAAATTTAGAACTACTGAAAAAATTCTTGCCGCAGATTTTCAATCATTAATGGAAGTGGGGGGAATTAGCACTAACCTTGCAAAAAGGATTCATAACGCTCATAATAAAAAAGATGAGATACTTTCCGAAACTGAAAATGAATTGTCTATGCTGAATAAATTAGGCGGGAAAATTATTACTGTATGGGATTCTGAATTTCCCCCTTTATTAAAAAAGATTTATGATCCACCGCTTTTAATCTATACTTTGGGTGAATTTAAAGAAGAAGATAAATATTCAATTGCAGTTGTTGGAACAAGAATGCCGACATCGTATGGAAAACTGCAGGCGGAAAGAATCGTATCGGATCTTTCCTCACAAGGAATAACAATCATTAGTGGTTTAGCTAGAGGAATAGATTCTATTGCTCACGAATCGTCCTTAAAAAATGGCGGAAGAACAATTGCTGTAGTAGGCTCGGGTTTAGATGTAATCTATCCGCCAGAAAACAAAAAACTTTTTGATCAGATTACCAAAAACGGGGTGATAATTTCCGAGTTCAGTTTGGGAACAAAACCAGATGCACAAAATTTTCCAAGAAGAAACAGAATAATCTCAGGTTTAAGTCTTGGAACTTTAGTTGTTGAAACTGGAAAATCCGGCGGAGCAATGCAGACAGCCGCTTTAGCATTAGACCAAAATAGAGAAGTGTTTACAATTCCAGGCAATTTGGGAGTCAAACAATCTGAAGGAACAAATCTTTTAATTCAAAAAGGCGAGGCACAATTAGTCACGAATGCTGAAGAAATTTTATTTTCGCTTGAATTAAAATTGAAACCAATACTTGGAAAGAATATCCCAAAACCTCAAGTTGAATTAAATTTATTTGAAGAAAAAATAATTGCTGCACTTAATCATGAACCCATTCAGATTGATAAAATTTCTTCACTCACAAATTTATCAACTTCTGATTGTCTCGTTCATTTGTTATCCCTTGAATTTAAAGGCTTAGTAAAGCAACTGCCGGGGAAAATGTTCGCGTTGCTTTAATTGAATTTGTGAACGTATTGAAAGACAAGATAACTCTAAACAAATCTTTAAATTTTTCAACCTGCCTGCGCGAAGTATCGGCATAGGTAGGCTTGTCCAAGACTGACATTAGAGAATAAATTCACACTTCGACAAGCTCAGTGTGACAGTAACACTAATTCTGCAAAACACTCGGAGGCGAGTTTTGTAATTTTTTAATATTTCTTCTTCCCCTTCCACAAAAATTTTAACCAATCTTTCAACTTCTTTTCTTGCCCGTTTTCTGTGGGAAAATAAAATTGTTTATTCTTTAATTCATCTGGCAAATAATTTTCATCTAAATAATGATTTTCAAAATCATGAGGATATTTATATTCTTTTCCATATCCAATTTCTTTCATCAACTTTGTCGGTGCATTTCTTAAATGAATCGGAACAGGGTACATAGGGTTATTTTTTACTGCTGATATTGCACCATCAATTCCCAGGTATGAGGCATTACTTTTTGGTGATGAAGCCAGGTAAGTTGTACATTGTGCTAAAATAATTCTTGCCTCAGGCATACCTATTTTGTGTACTGCTTCAAAAGCAGCCTCAGCAAGTACAAGTCCGTTTGGAGAAGCATTGCCGATATCTTCAGATGCAAGCACTACCAATCTTCTGGCAATGAACAAGGGATCTTCTCCGCCTTCAAGCATTCTTGCCATCCAATACAATGCAGCATCAGGGTCACTGCCCCTAACACTTTTTATGAATGCAGAAATTACATTGTAATGCTCTTCCCCGCCTTTGTCGAACAAAATATTTTTTTTCTGTACAACATTTTCCAAAACAGATTTGGTGATCTTAATCGGCTGCGATCCTTGCCTACCGGCAGGCAGGTTGTATTCTTGCGTTACTGCTGCTTCAAAAATGTTCAGCAATGTTCTTGCATCACCGCCGGATAGATAGATTAAAAAATCACCATCAACTTCTACTATTTGTATCTTTGATAAAAATTCATCTTCCTTAATTGCTGTATTTAAAATATCTAAAAGATTTTGTTTAGATAATTCTTCAAGTATAAAAACTCTTGCTCGACTTCGAAGTGCTGGGATAACTTCAAAAGACGGATTCTCGGTAGTTGCACCGATTAAAACAATAATTCCTTCTTCAACTGAATGAAGAAGTGCGTCCTGTTGAGCCTTATTGAAACGGTGAATTTCATCAATGAACAAAATTGTTTTCTTCCCCATTAATTTATTTTGAGAAGCAATTTCAATTATTGCGCGAATATCTTTTACTCCGGATGAAACAGCGTTCAATTGGTGAAACTCGGCTTGGGTTTTATTTGCTATAATTTTTGCAATCGTAGTTTTGCCTGTACCTGGAGGCCCCCACAAAATGAAAGAACTTAAAGCATCATTCTCAATCATCAGGCGAATTGGCTTGCCTTCTCCTAAAAGCTCAAGCTGGCCTTTAAAATCACTTAAATCTTTTGGACGAATTCTTTCAGCTAAAGGTATTTGGGGAAGGTTTAGTTTTACCATTTTTATTTTTCTACTTCATTCATTTCAATTTTCTTTTCACCTTTTCGCATCATATCATATTTTTCTCTTGCTACCTGTTCAATCTTTGCTGGTTCTTTTCTTTTTAGCGAATCAATTTCAGCTTTAAGAGCGCTATTCTCATTATCTACTTTCGAAATTTTTTGTTGAAGAGAATCAACGTCATTTTTTAATTGAATAAATTTTAAGACTCCAAACTCGTTAAAAAATAAATATGCGGCTCCAATCAAAACGATGAATAACCATATAAAAAGTTTTGCTTTTTTATTTTTCCACATATTGCATAGCGACCACATTGTGAGTGGTCAATTTTGAGAACGAAAATATTATAAGCTTAATTGAGTAATTTTTTCAATTAATTCTTCAAAGGAAATTCCTACCACTTTAGCCATCTTAGGAACCAGGCTTGTAGATGTCATGCCCGGAAGTGTATTCACTTCCAGACAATATGCTTGATTATCCTGATTTAATCTAAAATCAATCCTTGAATAAGTTTCACATCCAAGAGATTGAAATGCTAATAGTGCTTGAGATTGTATTTTCTTAAAGACATCTTCAGGTATATTTGCCGGCACTTCGTATTCGCTCATTCCTGAAGTGTATTTGCATTCGTAGTCATAAATTCCATGCTTAGGCTTTATTTCTAAAACCGGAAGAGCTTTATTTTCTAGTACTGCAATTGTTAATTCTTTGCCGGGAATATATTCTTCAATTAAAGCTTTATCAGAAAATTTTAAAGCCAATTTAATTGCTTCTTCAACTTCAAATATTTCTTTACAAATAGTCAATCCAACCGTTGAACCCTGGTCATTTGGTTTAATTACACAAGGAAAGCCTATATCATTTTCAATATTTTTTTTAATTGAATTTATTTCAAAATGATTTTTAACGGCTACAATCCATTTGGGAGTTGCAACCCCATAATGCTGAAATAGAATTTTAGTCATTGCTTTATCCATCGAAATGGAACTTGCCAAAATTTTTGAACCGGTATATTTTATTCCTCTTAATTCAAGAAGTGATTGGATGGTTCCATCTTCCCCCCATTTACCATGAAGTCCAATGAAAGCAATATCGATATCATCAAATAATTTTGAATTAATCGCTTCTACATAATTTCTGTTTGAAATTTCTGTGAATTCTTTTTCAGTAAAAAAATCACTTGCATCTTTTGGTTGATTAATTCCGTAAGCAGGATTTACCAACTTAACATTGTGTCCTAAATTTTTTAGTGCTTTATAAATTGCTGCGCTTGAAGATTTTGAAACTTCTTTTTCCGGAGATGTACCCCCGAGAAGTAATGCTATATTGAGTTTGTTTTTAGTCATTTATATCTGTTTAATTATTGAATTTTCGTTTCATTAATTCACTGTCATGTTGAGCTTGTCGAAACATGACTTTTATTTTCAATCGTTTCTTTTAGTCTTCGACTGGCTCAGACTGACACTGTCACACTGAGCTTGTCGAAGTGTGAAGTAATATTTTCATATAACTAAAAAATATTTCTCTCGTCAATATTCAATCCGTAATTATCTTTAGCTATACTTAATAATTCTTTTATTCTTTCTGGAGGCAATTCTTTGGCTCCGCCAAGTAAGTTTGCAGCAAATAATATTTGTGCTGCGTGTTCTAACTTTTCCATTTTGTTATATGCATCTTTTAAATTTTTTCCTAAAGTCACTGCACCATGATTTTGAAATAAAAAAGCCCAAGCGTAATCAATATAAGGCTCCATGCTTAAAGGCAGTTCATCTGTAGAAGGAGTTGCATACTTGCAAAGCGGAACTTTACCTAGGGTTAATACAACTTCCGGGAAAATATGTTTTGTTAAACCTTCTCCCAAAGATGCAAAAGCTGTAGCATAAACGGGATGACAATGAACAACCGCATTAACTTCATGCCTTTTTGAATAAGCATATAAGTGAATTTTATTTTCGGTAGAAATTTTACCTCTGCCGTTTATAATATTTCCCGCAGCATCAATTTCTAAAATATCATTCTCGGTTATATCTCCTTTACGAACGGCTGATCGAGTAATTAAAATCGTATCGTCGGGAGTATAAACAGAAATGTTACCATCATAAGCAGACACATATCCTTTTGCAAAAACTTTATGGCAGGTTTCAACTAATTGACTTTTGAGAGACATTTGTTTTCAAGCTCTTCCATTAATTGCATGTTAATTAATCCGTCAACCCCGGTTGCAATTGGTTCTTCGTTATTAAGAAAAGATTTTTGGACCGAACGAAGCATGAGCAGCATTTTATTTGCTCTTTTTCTAAATGCTTTTTTACCTTCTCCTTCAAGCAGAATAGTTAATTTTGAATGAACATTTTTTGCAGCAATCACTTTTTCAATACTTAAAGCGCCTGAATGCCCGATTATTTCAATTCTATTAAAAGCATTTTTGGTGCTGTAAGAAACGTTAAAATATCCGTAAGAATTATTTTCAAACTTAACTATTGCTGAGGCAAAATCATCAACTTCACTTTTGTAAATTATGTTATCAACAACTCCGTTTATTTCTACAATCTCTCCGCCAAAATACCTCAGTAAGTCAATCATGTGAGTCCCGATGTCTCGAAGCGCACCGCCGCCGCTTAATTCTTTTTTATATCTAAAATTACTTCCCGGCGGAAGGTCAATATTGAAATTAACATTGATAGAAACGATCTTACCGAGCATCTGGCTTTTCAATATTTCTTTCGCTTTTATCACTAACGGATGAGCGCGGTGAACATAATTGACAGCAAACAAAACATTATTATCCTTGCAGCACTCAACCATTTCCTTAGCTTGCTGGGAAGTAATTGCTAAAGGTTTTTCACAGTAAACATTTTTTTTAGCTTCAGCCGCCTTTATCACTTGCTCGTAATGATCAGCATTTGTACTTGCGATATAGACAGCATTAATATCCGATTTTAAAAATTCGCTGTAGTTGCTGTAATAATTATTAACTCCGAATTTATCGGCTATTTCCTTAGCTCTATTATTGTTATTGCTGAATACAGCATTCAGAGAACTTCTTCTTAAAAGCTGAAGAGTTGGAATAAAAGTAAACTCGGAAAATCTTCCAAGACCGGCAACTCCCCATTTTACTTTTTTTACCCTTTGAATTTTATTTTCATCCATGCTTAAGCAATCTTCTTAAATATTTTTAACCTCTCCATCAGTTTGATTACGGGTGTTGAATTCTGCATAATATAAAAATGAACACTTGGAACATTTTTATTTAAAAGGTCTTCAACCTGTTTCGCTGCCCATTCAACACCTATATCAAGAACGTGTTCCGGTTTTGCGGAACTGACTTCATCAACTAATTCATCCGGTAAATTGATATAAAAATTTCTCGGCAAATTTATTAAATGAGATTTTGCAGTTAGAATTTTTAACCCTGGGATTATGGGAACATTAATTCCTTCCGCTTTACATTTTTTAACAAAATCAAAGTAAACTTTGTTATCGTAAAACATTTGTGTAACAACATATTCGGCACCCGCATCAACTTTAGCCTTTACATATTGAATATCGGTTTTTAAATTTGGTGCTTCGAAATGTTTTTCCGGGTAACCGCTTACGCCTACACAAAAATTTGACGCTTTTGCATCGAGAAGATTTTCTTCAAGATACTTTCCTTTATTCATATCAACAATTTGTTTCACCAAATCTGATGAATAAGTATTTACACTTTTACCTTCGGGTACTGGCTTTTCATAGCCGCTATCATCGCCTCTAATTGCAAGTACGTTTTCAATTCCCAGATAACTTAATTCAATTAAAAAATCTTCGGTTTCTTCACGTGTGAATCCTTTGGTAAGAATATGAGGGACGGCATCAATGTTATATTTGTTTTGAATGAGCGCACATATTCCAAGTGTGCCTGGACGTTTGCGTTTTATTTTCTTTTGAATTCCTTTTGGAGTTTCATCATAAATAACTTCAGCCGAGTGACTGGTTATATCAATAAACGGGGGCCGAAATTTAGTTATGTCATCTAAAACCGATAGGAGCCCTTTAATATCACCGCCGCGTTTTGGCGGAATGAGTTCAAAGCTAATTAATGGTTCTTTAGCTTTTTGTAAATGTTCTATTACTTTCATCTAATCATTTTTTATTTATTTTAAGTTAGGCAAATTTAATATAATAATTAATAAACTACAGTATATTGTTAAATTGCTTAATCGTCTAATTGCTTTATTCGCTAATTGTTTTAAGCAATACGACAAAATAACCATTTAACAGTTTAACAATTTGACAATTTAACCATTTAGCAATTTAACGAGATGGTTTAATAATATACCTTTCTTTATTCCGTTCAATCGAATTTAAATCAGTCTTAACAGTAATATACTTTCCTCGCAGCCACATTTCTGTCATGTCTTTATAATGTTCGCTCATAACATTCCCGCTTTGCCCGGTTGGTAGAATCATATAAAATAAATCCGGTTTGGAATAATCAAAAATATAACGCATCGAAGGGCCAAGATTATTCTCAAATTTCTTGTGATCGAATCTGGGATATTTTTTTATCCCTTCATAAAATGGATATTCTGTATTGAAAATAGTTGTACCGTCACCTCCAATGCTGTACGGACCGATATCAATAAAATCATCAAGTATGGATGAAACACCGGAAAAAGCATGTTTGAAAGTTACTTTGTGAAGTTTTCCCCACTGCCAGGTTTTTAAATCTTTCCCGAACTCATTTTCCAACTCTGTTAATGCATCCGAAAGACTTTGTCTGATGATTTCATCTCTCGTTTCAATTTTATTTTTTGTATTTATATTATCAAACCAAGAACATGTTGAATCACTCAAAATCTGCATTACACTTCTATAAGGAACATTAGCCACAAATAAAAATTCGTTGAACTGCTCATCTCCCATTTCATCGTAATAAATATTTTTTAATAGGTGTTTAAAGAACACTGCATATATCGCCGGTACCTGGCTGTATTCATTAAATTCATAATTCCATTCATCAAAAAGCTTTAAAGATAAGTTCAAATTCTTATCTGTTACTTTTACATTTTTAAAAGCATTCAAAATATATTTTGTAATTTTTTCTGCATATGGCGAGATAAAATCATTTTGATATTTCTTATAATCACTAACAGAATGTTTTTGTTTTTGGCTAAGCAGCTCTACAATTCTTTCATATCTTGATGGGGGTTCCCATAAATTTGAAATGTAATATTTAAAATGCTTTATAGTTTTATTATTTGCAGATGCAATAAAATTTGATGACGGATTGAATAAGTCTGGTAAATCTTTAGCATTAAGAACTCCCTTCCAATCATATTTGCTTGTGGTGCCGTCATACACAAAAGTTGGGCTTTCATTGATTCTAATTGGAATCTGAGTTCCCATTACATAACCGATGTTACCTTCTTTGTCGGCATAAACAAAATTTTGTCCCGGCACAGAATAAGTTTTAAAAGCAGATTTAAACTCATCCCAATTCTTTGCTTTGTTAATTTTATAGAAGGCTAAAAATTCATCGCTGTAGTCATCACCAAGCCAGCGCATGCTTAAAGGAACAATTTTATTTTTTCTCTCCGGATATAATATTGAGTAAGGATGAATATCAGAAATTAAAGGCCCGTGATCTGTTAATTTTATTTCAATTGGAACAGACATGGAATCTTTAACTCTAATTGTATCTTTGATTATTTTTAAATTATACCACTTATTATTGTACAAATATTTTTTTTGAGCCGAGTCTAACTTTTCAATATAGAAATCCGCGTCGTCTGTCATAAGATTTGTTACAGTCCAGGTTATATCTTTATTCTTGCCGATAACAATCATCGGAATTCCCGGCAGAGTAAAACCGGCCGCATCCCAACCGCTCGCCTCTTTACTTTTAAAAACGGCAGCAAACCATTTACCCGGTGCACTGAAAGCGAGATGGGTATCATTTGCTATTAAGG
>CAZRMA010000127.1:0-9594 GCA_964600655.1 uncultured Ignavibacteriaceae bacterium | reverse complement strand
TCGGCAAATTTAAAAATGCTATCACACCTGACATAAAAAATTTCCGCCATTGGCCGGATGTAGTTGAATCATTAAAAGATCAGAAAGATAAAACCATTGTTACCTATTGCACAGGCGGAATAAGATGTGAGAAAGCTTCTGCATATATGGTGCAGCAGGGTTTTAAAAATGTTTATCAACTTGAAGGCGGAATAGTTTCATATACAAAAAAATTTCCGGATACTTATTGGGAAGGTGGAATATTTGTTTTCGATGAAAGAAGAGTAGTCGAACCCAACACACAAAATGAATTAAAGCACGTTGCTAATTGTTATTTCTGCGACAAGCCTACATCCTATTATATTAATTGCCATAATCAAAATTGCGATAAAATTATAATTAGCTGCCACGAGTGTAAAGTTGAAAATGATTATTGCTGTTCTGATGAATGCAGAAATTCTTCAAATAAAAGAGATAGATATTACGGTTAATATGAAATTCAAAAAGGGAAATGGGGATAGAATTTATCATTTAAAAAAATGGCTGACGTCTTTAATTATTCTTCCCATTATAATCTATTTAATTCTTAACAGAGGCAATTATATTTTTATTGATAATGCCGACCTGATAATTCATGAAGCGGGGCATTTTTTCTTCCGGATCTTTGGGAAATTTATTTACACTGCCGGTGGATCTTTGATGCAGATTATTCTTCCTTCATTAATAGCTTGGTATTTTTTTAGAAATTTGTATCGAACCGGGGTACAAATTTCATTATTGTGGCTTGGTCAAAATTTTATAAATATAAGTGTGTATGCTGCTGATGCTCAGGCAAGAAAATTACATTTGCTTGGTGGTAGTAAAGTTTACCATGACTGGCATTTCATGCTTAGCAAACTGAACATTTTGAATTATGATTTTGCTGTTGGGTATCTTTTCTTTGTGACGGCGATAATAATTTTCATTGTTGCATTATTAATGCCTCTCGTAATTAAAGATTAAATATTATGTTTGCAAAACAATTTTTTTTGATGATAATGAAATTACAATTCATATTAATAATAATGTTTGCTATTAATGTATTCGGACAGGATAGCCTTGTTACAACTTATTTCAACAATGGAAGCAAGAAGGAAGAATATCATCTTAATAAAAATATTCGGGAAGGTGAAGATACTTTATACTTTGAGAACGGAAAAGTAAGTGAGGAACGCTATTATGTTAACGGTAAAATTGACGGTCTGGTAAAAATTTATTCAGAACAGGGGAAGCTACAAAAAACAATTTATATTGAGGAAGGTAGAAGAAACGGTCCGACATCTCTTTTTACTAAAGAAGGAGTTTACGAAAAAGATGTAACTTATGATAACGGAAAAAAAGTGCCGGATGTTGATCCATATGAAGAATTAGAAAAGCAACTGGCTTCAAAATCAAAAGAAAGGAGTAAACAAAAAGAAAATATTATAGCTGCAAAAGTTGAGAAGAAAATCGATGGGTCGCTTCCACCTAAATTAGAAGAAGATGTTGCTGCGGATGATCCTGCATTTTTTCTGAGTGTAGAAGTCATGCCCGAACCGGTTGGCGGTATTGAAGCCATCAAAAAGAAAATAGTTTATCCTAAAAGAGCGATTGAAAATAATATTGAAGGTACGGTAAAAATTCGTGCATTTATTGATGAATACGGTGAAGTTACTGAAGCATCGGTTGCCGAAGGCATTGGTTACGGCTGTGATGAGGCTGCGCGTACGGCTGTTTATTATTCAAAGTTTAAGCCGGGACTTCAAAAAGGAAAGAGAGTTAATGTACAGATTGTTATCCCCATCGAGTTTAAGCTGCCCAGAAAAGAGGAATGAAAAATGATTAGTCAAATGCCAATCCGCTGTGTCGAATCCAAGGACAAATTCATATAAAAAAAATTTCATAGTCCTTTTTCCCATATTTTATTTTTGATGAATTAATTTTATTCAAATCTTTGTGTAGAAATAGCGTGAAGAAAATTATAATAATTTGAAGTTATAAGTTTTACTTCTGTGTAATTGTTTTTTCAATTATTAAAGTTTATTTTTGGTCACTTTTCACCTAAAATTATTAAAAAAATATGTAGTAAATAAATTAATTATTGAATCACTTAAAATTAGGGAGTAAAAATGCTAAGCCAATTGCTTCAACCCGAAATAAAAGCCTTAATTGATGAGCGGAAACTTAGCACATTAAAAGAAATTCTAAGTGATTGGACTCCTGCCGATATTGCTGAGTTACTTTCAGAAATTTCAGAGAACGAACAGGCCATAGTTTTCCGGCTCCTTCCCAACGAGTTAGCTGCAGATACTTTTGAATACATGGAATTCGATACCCAGGTTAATTTATTAAGAGCAATGGGAAAAGAAGACGTTGCAAAAATATTAAATGAAATGTCCCCTGATGATCGAACTGCTTTATTAGAAGATTTACCAAGCCATGCCGCAAAACAATTAATAATGCATCTTTCTACCAAAGAAAGAGAAATAGCTCAAACACTTCTTGGCTATCCGGAAAATAGTGTCGGTCGTTTGATGACGCCGGATTACATAACTGTTAGTCCGCAATGGGATATAAATCAAACACTTAGTCACATTAGAAAATACGGAAAAGATAGTGAAACTTTAAGCGTTATTTATGTGATTGATGAGAAAGGAAAATTGATTGACGATATTAAAATTAGAGATATAATTCTTTCCTCACCTGAAAAAACAATCAATGATTTAATGGATGAAAATTTTGTTGATTTAGTTGTAATCGATGATCAGGAAAAAGCAGTTGAGATATTTAAAAAATATGATAGGGTTGCATTACCGGTAGTAGATCATTTCGGCGTACTTATCGGAATAGTTACTGTTGATGACGTGTTGGATGTAGCTGAAGAAGAAGCCACCGAAGATATTCAGAAACTTGGTGGCGTAGAAGCATTGGAAGAAGCTTATTCTACAATCCCACTTAAGGCTATGCTTAAGAAAAGAGCAGGCTGGCTGGGGTTACTTTTTGTTGGGGAGATGTTTACTGCAACGGCTATGGGCTTTTTCGAAAGTGAACTCCAAAGAGCTCTGGTGCTAAGTATATTTATTCCGCTTATTATTTCCAGCGGAGGGAATTCAGGCTCGCAGGCATCCACACTGGTAATTCGTGCTTTATCACTCGGTGAAATTTCATTAAAGGATTGGTTTTTTGTTTTTAAACGGGAATTCATTTCGGGTTTACTTTTAGGTTTAATTTTAGCTGCGATTGGTTTTTTAAGAATTACCGTTTGGCAAGCAGTAGGCCATACATATAAAGAACATTGGATTTTAATTGCCCTAACTGTTAGTATTTCTCTTATTGGCGTTGTGTTGTGGGGCACACTTTCAGGCTCTATGCTTCCTTTCATTTTAAAAAAATTGGGTGTCGATCCGGCGACTTCATCAGCTCCATTAGTTGCTACAATGGTAGACGTAACCGGGTTAATAATATACTTTACAGTGGCAATGGTTATTCTAAGTGGAACATTGCTTTAAAATCATTATGTATTGTTTTTGCAATTTGGTAAATAAATTGTTTTAAGTTAGGATTTTACAGATTATAATCTTTAAAAAAACGGAAGATTTCTAAATAAAGAAATCCGGCATAAAATTTTCAGAGAATAAGAATTTTCTCTAAATTGCATACTAAATTTTCCATGTTAAAACAAAAGGGACGCACAGCTTGGCAGATATTATATTCTGTTTATGTAACTAACCATGCGAAGCTATACTCGAGCCTAAATATAATTGCTAAATAAAAACGAAATTTAATTTAGAAGGGATAATATGAAGTTATTGGAGTCTGTTAAAAACAAAACAATAAAAATTGGAGTAATTGGCCTTGGCTATGTAGGCCTTCCTCTTGCGGTAGAATTTGGCAAAAAAT
Organism: uncultured Ignavibacteriaceae bacterium; assembly: GCA_964600655.1. Classification (GTDB taxonomy): domain Bacteria; phylum Bacteroidota; class Ignavibacteria; order Ignavibacteriales; family Ignavibacteriaceae; genus CAVSWT01. Next base: position 5,697 of record CAZRMA010000127.1, on the reverse strand, counting down.
ATAATGTGGTTGGTTTTGATATAAACCAGGAAAGAATAAAAGAATTAAAAAGCGGAAAAGATAGAACCCTTGAAGTTTCAAGTGATGAGTTAGCAGAATCGAAATTATTAACTTTTACAAATGTTCTTGAAGAACTCGGGGAAGTTACTGTTTTTATAGTTACTGTTCCTACTCCGGTTGATGATTTCAAGCGTCCTGATCTAACTCCGTTAATTAAGGCAAGCGAAACGGTGGGAAAAGTGCTCAAGCCTGGCGATACAGTTGTTTATGAATCTACAGTTTATCCTGGATGCACAGAAGAAGACTGTGTCCCGGTTCTTGAAAAGCAAAGTGGATTAAAATTTAATAGAGATTTTTATTGTGGGTACAGTCCTGAACGTATTAATCCCGGCGATAAAGAACATAGGGTTAGTTCAATTAAAAAAATTGTAAGCGGAAGTTCGCCAGAAGTAGGTGAAGCCTTAAATGAAATGTATCTAAGCATAATTAAAGCAGGTACACATTTAGCTCCTTCAATAAAAGTTGCAGAGGCAGCAAAAGTAATTGAAAATTCACAGCGTGATATTAATATTGCTTTTGTTAATGAGCTTTCAAAATTATTTGATCTTATGAATATTGATACTCTTGATGTTCTTGAAGCCGCCGGTACAAAATGGAATTTTCTTCCGTTCCGCCCCGGTTTAGTAGGCGGCCATTGCATAGGTGTTGATCCTTATTATCTTACACACAAAGCTGTGAACCTTGGATATAATCCTGAAATTATATTAGCTGGAAGAAGAATAAATGATGGTATGGGAGCATTTATTGCCAATCAATTAGTTAAGCTGATGATAAAGAAAGAGCATAAAGTTAATAATTCTGACGTATTGGTTCTTGGAATTACTTTCAAAGAAAATTGTCCTGATATAAGAAACTCAAAAGTGATTGATATTATAAAAGAGCTAAAAGATTTTGGCTGCAACATTGACGTTTATGATCCGTGGGCTGACGCAAAGGAAGTTAAGCATGAATATAATCTTGATATAATTAGTGATTTTTCCAAAGTAGAAGCCAAAAATTATCATGGAATAGTTTTAGCTGTTGCTCATGATAAATTCAAAATAATAGATTTTAATGAATTACGAAATAACGGGGCGGTGATTTTTGATGTTAAAGGCATTGTTAAACGTGATCTTGTTGACAACCGTTTGTAGTATTTAATAATTAAATAGAATAATTTATGAAAAAAATATTAGTTACCGGTGCAGCTGGATTTATTGGATCCCATCTAAGCAAAAAGCTATTAAAAAATGGCTGGAACGTCATAGGGCTCGATAATTTAAATGAATATTATGATATTAATTTAAAGCATGGTCGCCTAGATCAGTTAACACCCGATCAAAACTTCAGCTTTAAAAAAATAAATTTAGAAGATAAAGACGGGATACTAAAACTATTTAATGAAGAGAAATTTGAATATGTTGTAAATCTTGCTGCTCAAGCAGGAGTAAGATATTCTTTAGTAAATCCGTATGCTTATATTGAAAGTAATATAAATGGCTTTATTAATTTATTAGAAGGCTGCCGAAGCATAAATGTTAAGCATCTTATTTATGCATCTTCAAGCTCTGTGTATGGGGCAAATACTAAAATGCCGTTTTCGGTTCATCACAATGTTGATCATCCCGTTTCTCTTTATGCTGCAACAAAAAAAGCTAATGAACTAATGGCACATACATACTCAAATCTTTATAACATTCCCACCACCGGGTTGAGATTTTTCACTGTTTATGGTCCTTGGGGAAGGCCTGATATGGCATTATTCCTTTTTACAAAAGCAATACTCAGCGGCAAGCCTATAGATGTTTTTAATAACGGTAAAATGCAGAGAGATTTTACTTATGTTGATGATATTGTTGAAGGCGTTTATAAAATAATTACAAAAATTCCTGAACCAAATCCGGAATGGGATGGGCAAAATCCGGACAGCGCTACTAGCTTTGCTCCGTACCATCTTTTTAATATCGGTAATAATAGACCGGTTGAGCTAATGAGATTTATAGAAGTTCTGGAAGATAAATTGAATAAGAAAGCAATTAAAAACTTTTTGCCAATGCAGCCGGGAGATGTTCCAGCAACTTATGCAGATGTTGATGACTTAGTTAAATCAGTAGATTTTAAACCAAATACGGAGATAGAAGACGGAATATCTAATTTTGTAGATTGGTACAGAAGCTATTACAAAGATTGATAATTTTACACCAATTTCCCTTTAATTAAAAATGAAAAATTTCGCTATCACCGGAGTAGCGGGCTATATTGCTCCGCGACATTTGCAAGCTATTAAAGACACAAACAATAATTTAGTTGCAGCTGTTGATCCGCATGATTCGGTTGGGATACTGGATAGATATTTTCCCAATGTCAGCTTCTTTACGGAGTTTGAACGATTTGACAGGCATCTTGAAAAATTAAGGCGTGGATCGGAAGAGAAGCATATTCAATACTTAACGATTTGTTCTCCGAATAATTTACATGACGCACATATTCGACTTGCTTTGAGAATTGGAGCTGATGCAATTTGTGAAAAACCTCTAGTGCTTAATCCCTGGAATCTAGATGCATTACAGGAATTGGAAAATGAAACAGGGAAAAGAGTGTATACGATTCTACAGCTTCGTGTTCATCCAAGTTTGATTGCTTTAAAGAAAAAACTTACTTCTGAAAAAAGTAATAAGAAATACGAAGTTGATCTAACTTACATAACTTCTCGCGGTGTGTGGTATGACTTTTCCTGGAAAGGTGCAATTGAGAAGTCTGGGGGGATAGCAACAAATATCGGTATTCACTTTTACGATATGTTAATCTGGCTTTTTGGTGATCCGCAAATTAATGAAGTACATCTTATGGAAAAGAAACGTGCTTCAGGATTTATTGAATTGCAAAATGCCAATGTAAAATGGTTCCTTTCTATAGATAAAAATGACCTTCCAAACGAAGAAATCGTTAATGGTAAAACAACCTTTCGCTCAATATCAATAGATGGTGAACAGATTAAATTTAGTGATGGCTTTACCGATTTACATACACGTGTGTATGAAGAAACATTAACAGGCAATGGATTTGGTATTGAAGATGCCCGCCCTTCAATTAAATTGGTACAAGATATCCGGCAACAAAAAATATCTCTCAATAAAGATAATTATCACCCGTACTTATTAAAATAATTACTAAATTCTACATCAAAAAAAAAGAGAACTGTATTAAATGAAATACTTTTTATTGCTCTTTGTGATTATAGCTATTAATTCCTCATTCGCTCAAGATAAAGATGTTCAAATTGGAAGCGGCCTAAACCCGCGTATGCAAAGTCAGGGCGGGTATTTTGATTATTCGGATCCTGAAGCCGTAAACATTAAAGTTTCTGTTTGGGGTTTTGTTAAATATCCCGGTAAGTATGTAATCCCCGAATACAGCAGTTTGAGCGACCTTTTATCTTATGCCGGAGGGCCTACAGATGACGCACATTTAGATGACTTGAGATTATTTAGAACTAAAGCTGATTCAACCCAGGAATTGATAAAATTCGACTACGACGATTTATTATGGGAAGATAATTTATCGAAGGAAATTAAAAACCCTAAGCTTCAGGCTGGTGATATGGTTATGGTAGCGGGCACACAAAGGCTTTATACAAGAGATTATGTAACGCTTACTGTTTCCGTTTTGTCGGCATTAATTTCTTTATCAATTTTGATTTTGAATATAGCTAAGAAATAGGACAAGTAAACAATGAATAACAGTAACACTAAAAATAGAGATGTAGAATCTAATTCGCTCAAAGATTATATAAATCTATTAAGAAATAATATACTGCCGGTAGCTATTATTACTATAGCGTGCCTTGCCACTGCAATTTTTTATGCTATAAATTCTATAAACATTTATAGAGCGGTTACCGTGCTTAAAATTTCCCAGCCGCAGGGAAATATTTTAGAATCTCCTATTATGCCTGAATTCCAGGACTTTGGAAGTGACAGGTTTGTTGCAAATGAAATAGAAATTTTAAAGAGTTATAATTTACGTGAGAGGGTTGCAAAAGCACTAATCGACAGCTTTACGGTAAGCGCTGATCAAGATAGTTTTTATTTAATATTTGATAATAATTCCAACTTCAGCCAAAAGCAAAAAGAAGTGAGATCTGTTTCTGCATTAGCTGCAATTCTGGAAAAGAAAGTTTCAATCGATCAAAAGAGAGGCCTGGATATCGTTGAAATTACAAGTGAATCACCATCACCTCATGAAGCTGCCTTAATTGCAAATATATATGCCAAGCAGTACAAGATTTTCAACCTGGAAATAAATAGAAATCTATTAACAAATGTAAAAGATTTTCTTTCTCAGCAAAAAGATGAAAAGCAGCAGCAGTTGAATAAAGCGGAAGAAACATTGAGGTCATTCCAGGAAAAAGGCGGCATTATTGCTTTAGACGAACAGGCAAAATCTTTGATTGATCAATTATCGCAATTTGATGCGCAAAAAAATGCTGCACAAATCGAATTGGAAGCATCTAATAAAGTATTGGCGCAATATAAGTCCGTACTAGAAAAACAAAACCCGAAACTTGCTGATTATTTGGAAGGATTAAAATCTGAGGCATACTTTAAATCATTGCAGGATCAATTAGCCAGGCTGGAAACAAATAAAGACCTAGCCTTGTCTACAGACAATGCAAAAGTAAATAGGCCGGAAGCAATAGAAGAGTATGATAAAAAAATTGCAGATATTAAATCCAAGCTGAATGATAAAATAGCAGTAATAAAATCAAGCATATTTGCCAGTAGTCCCGATGAGATTAAAGATCTTACTCAAAAAATAATTGATGAACAAATAAAGAATCAAACATTACTTGTAACTGTTTCCGAACTTGAAAAAATCGTAGGGCAATACGAAAAGAAATTTAATCAATTACCCAAAACATCAATTGAACTTGCTAGGTTTCAAAGACAAAGAGAATCACTCGAAAAACTCTATACACTACTGGAAGAGAAATACCAGGAAGCTTTGATTAATGAACAGTCTCAGCCGGGAAACGTGCTTATAATCGACAATGCAAGAAAACCTGATAAACCTTCAAAACCAACTCGACTCTTAATTGTAGTAATCGGTTTTGTAATGGGTTTCGGACTTGCTTTTGGTTATGTTTTTCTAAAGAACTATTTTGATAATACAGTTAAAACTCCTGAAGATATTCAAAATAGAAACATTAATGTCTTAACCTGGATACCACCCATTGAATGGCTGAACAAAAGCAATGGCCATAAGGAAAGCGAACTTATTGTGGTTGACCGGCCTGATTCTATTCCCAGCGAAGCATTTCGTGCTTTAAGAACAAGAGTTCAGTTTTCCCGACTGGGGGAGAACGCAATTAAAATAATACTGGTAAGTTCTTCAGCACCTCAAGAAGGAAAGACGTTAATAAGTTCTAACCTTGCCGCCAGCTTTGCACAGGCAAGTAACAAAACTTTGATCATTGACTGTGATCTTAGAAAACCTAGAGTTCATATGATTTTTGATGCAAAAAGATACCCTGGCATCATAGATTATTTCTTTGGGCATGCTACTTTAAAGGATATTATTAAGCCAACCAAAATTCCGAATCTTCATTTCATCACTGCCGGAACTATTCCGCCAAATCCTTCCGAGATGCTCGACTCT
>CAZRMA010000126.1:0-9656 GCA_964600655.1 uncultured Ignavibacteriaceae bacterium | reverse complement strand
AAACACAATTGGCTAGAATATTAAATTAATTTCAAATTCATCAAGTCACTTTATATCACAATTTAACTCTTTTTAGTTTTTAGTAAGATCGACTATGCACAGCAAATATTAATTATATTTCACATATTTGTCTTTAAACAACTTAAACTCGTAAAATTGTAATATTGAAAAATGAACTATTGTGTTTTATATTTTTTCGGATTAAATGTTTAAGAGGTAGTACAGCTTTATGAAATTTCTCAGCAAATCAATATTCCAAATTTCTTTACAGCTGAAGTCGAGGGAATTTAGAATAAAAATGACAAAAGCAAAAAGATTAATTTTGATATTTCTGTTAAGTGCTGCAAACATCTTTGCTCAAACCAGCAAGGTAGATTACGGAAATAATCCTAAAGCGGGTTATTATAACAAGGTGAACGGCATTAAGCTTTATTACGAAACTTACGGAAGCGGTGAGCCATTAATTATGCTTCATGGAAACGGCGGTTCAATTGAAGCATTCTATAAACAGATTCCATTTTTTGAAAAATATTACCATGTGATTGCGATTGACAGCCGTCTGCAGGGAAAATCCGGCGGATCACCGGATACTATTTCATATGATTTAATGGCTTCCGACTTTAATGAATTAATGAATCAATTGCATATAGATTCGGCTTACGTACTTGGCTGGAGCGACGGGGGAATTAACGGCTTAATTATGGCTTTGAAATACCCTGACAAAGTAAAAAAGCTGGCTGTTTCAGGAGCTAATACAACACCTGATTCCACAGCCTTTGCTTACCAAGATATCCTTTATACGAAAAATTTTGTTGAGCATGATACTTCAGCCTCAAAAATAACAATAGCACTTAATAAAATGATGCTTTATGAGCCTAATATTTCGTATGATAGTCTTGGGCAGATACATTGCCCGGTTTTAATTATGGGAGGTGATCATGATGTAATTAAACTGGAGCATATACTGAAAATATTTCAATCAATTCCTAAAGCTGAAATGTGTATCTTTCCTAATTCGCACCACAATGCATTGCAGGAACACTCTAAACTTTTTAATCAAACAGTAATGACATTTTTTAAGAAATAAATGTTTTAATCCTTCGTATAGTCTTATTCATAAAGTTAATATTAAAAACAAATAGCAGTGAATCATCTTTCGATTAAATTAAATGATTCAATCTGCTTTTTATTTTAGGAAAAATATATTGTAAACAAATTCCAATAAAGTTAAAGTATTACGAATCATTTTTCTACTTCAGCAAAATCATTTTCTTTGTTTGAATGTATTTATCTGCTTTAAGTTGATAGAAATAAACTCCACTTGGAAGCGATACGTCAAATTCAAATCCGCCCGGGCGTTCAAAAGTAGTTGCATAACCGCCCACCTTATGATGCTGCTCTATAACTAATGCTTTGAAACCTTGTCTTGCAAAAGCAGCAGCATAGCTTAATCCTCCTAAACCGGATCCGATGATTATTGCATCATATTCGTTTTCGTTAAGTGTTTTACCCAAACCTTTTGGGAATGATTGCCAGTCGAGTGATAATAGTGCTAGTCCTCCAAACAATTTTTTAAGAAATTCTTTGCGTTCAATTTGATTGGTGGTCATGCTGCCTCCTTTAATATTCTATTGTAGATATAAATATTAGGCTTTTCTGATTGACACTTACTTTTCAGTTTAAATAAATTACCCTACTCTGCTTTCAGTTGTGCAAACAGCTTTTACTTTTTTAACGAATCGATAGCTTCCTGCAGTGCAAGGTGAATTGGAGTATATTTTATCCCTAATTCTCTTTCGGCTTTACTTCCATCTACACTAAACCCTACTCTCATCACTTTCATCTGATCGATAGCCATTCCCCACAAAGGAGGCTTTTTTATCAAGTTAGCTAAGCCGGTTAAAAAAAACGCATTCATCATAGTAACAGAATCAGGTAGGCTAAACATCGGTAACGGAACTCCTGAAATTTCGCTGATCATTTTGTTGATCTCCCCCCATTTATATCGATAATTTCCGACTAAATATTTTTCACCAATATTGTTATCTTTTTCCAAAGCATTGACAATCGCTTGCGCTAAATCTTTAACATAAACAAAACTGAAAATTCGATTCTTAAATACTGTGGCTGGTAGCTTACGATTAATTAAATCCTGGATATATCGCCCGCTTGCTTTAGTGTCTCCAGCACCCAAAACGCAGACGGGGTAAATTACAACAAGCGGTAATCCTTTCTTCTCAGACAAATTCCATGCAATACGTTCACCTTCATATTTAGTCCGGAAATATTCACTATACTGAACCGGACCAACAGAACTTTCTTCTGTAAAAGGTTCTTCTTTTGGTTTACCATAAATTCCGGCAGTACTAATGTGCACAACTTTCTTAATACCTGTTTTCAAAGCACATTCTAAAACATTTTGAGTGCCCTTAATATTAATTTCGCTGTAAATCTTTTTGTCTGGTTCCCAGAAAGTGTAGTGCCCAGCTATATTTATTATTGAGTCACAGTCTTTCATACCCTCAAGCAGAGGTTGTTTGTCAGTAATGTCTCCAACAACCATTGATACATTTTGATTTTTTAAGAACGTTGTGTCACTTGTTTTTCTAACTAATAGTGTCAGCTTGTGATTGCCTTGTGCTAATAACTCGACTGTGTGTCGTCCGATAAATCCTGTTCCTCCGGTAATAAAAATTTTCATTTCTCATGCCTCTTTTTTTATTTTAATAAAATCATCTTTTTAGTTTCAATAAATTCTCCGGCTTTTATTTGATAGAAATAAACTCCGCTTGGGAGATTGCTTGCATTAAATTCAACTTCATATTCTCCAGGTTGCTTTGTTTCATTAACAAGAGTTGTTACTTCTCTGCCCAATACATCATAAACATTCATAGTAATTAACCCACCCCTAACCCCTCCAAGGAGGGAACTGCGTGTGTTTGGGATTGTGTATTTTATTTTTGTTGTTGGATTAAATGGATTGGGATAGTTTTGCGATAGTGAGTATGTAATTGGTAAAATCTCATTTTCATTTATACCTGTAGAGCCTTCTTCTGCTTTTATAATAACTCCATCAATACCTGCTAAGTCTCCGTCTTTGCCTGAATATTCCCATCCAAGTTTAAGATTCTGAAGGTTTGCTAATGGTGAAAGATCAATAATTACTTGTTTCCATCTCCAGGTTAATCCAGTTTTTTCAGCACTCCAAATTGCATTCCAGTTTTGTCCGTTATCGGTGGTTATGAACAATCTTAAAAAGTAGTTCCCTAAATCTTTTGAACCATAACCGGCATAAAATTTTAAATATGATTTTCCGCTGCCAAGTGTAAAAGGAGGACTGATTAACCACTCATCCTGATCATCTTTAGACCAAGGGCAAATTGCCGAGTATTTACTGGCCCCCATTATATTTGAGAAATTTAAAGTGTCTTTAATGTTCAATTTTTCCCACGAAGATGTTTGATTTGATTTCTTTATGCTCCACCCATTTGGAGGAAATATTAATCCTTCAAAATCTTCACGTATAATCGTTTTATATTTAGATTTATTTTCTTTTAATTCAAAAATATAAACAGAGCCGGCTGAGCTGCCGTTATCATTATCCTGAGGTGCGCCGATTATTGCATAGTTTCCACTAACAGAAACTGTTGAGCCAAACCAATCTTCCGCAAATCCATCGTTAGCAATTAATTTATATTCTTCTACCCATTCAAAACCATCCCACATGAAAACATACGCAGCACCGGCATTCAATCCGTTTTCATCTTCATTATTAGCCCCTACTATAATAATGTTTCCATCAATAGCTACGTCTCCAAAGTGGTCATCATCTTCACCGTCGCTTGCCATTAGTCTTTGTTCCATTTGCCATGCATTTCCATTTTTACGGTAAACAAATGCAGAACCCGCACCGAGATCGTTATAGCCATTATTTCTTGTCCCGGCTATTGCGACATTCCCGCTAATGTCAACCGAAGCTGCAAATTTATCAAAAGTTCGTCCATCTTTTGGAAATAACTTTGCAACTCTAATCCACGCAGAACCATCTTTCTGAAAAATGTAAGCTGAACCAGAATTTTCACCGTTATAATAATCTCCAAACGCTCCAACAAAAGGAATGTTATTGCTTATAGCAACAGAACTTCCAAAATATGACCAAGGGATTCCATCGGTCGCAGATAAAGGCTCTTCTTCGACCCATTTGTTTCCGTCATATCTAAAAACATAAGCGCCTCCTTTACTAATTCCTTTACCGGAAGCTCCAACCAAAATTGCATCGCCATCAATGTCGACTGAATGACCAAAGTTATCTCCTTTAAAAGCATCGCTTGCCATTAATATTTGCTGCTCTACCCAATTTGTATCGATAAGCTTATAAACATACACTGCCCCTTTAAATGAACTATATCCGATTGATCCAACAACAGCAATGTCTCCATAAATAGATACAGAGTATCCAAAATTATTATAACTGTATCCATCGCTTGCCGTAAGTATTTTATCTTCAATCCAGTTATTTCCATCAAACTTGTATATATAAGCAGCACCATCCCAATCTGCATTCTCAGAATGGTATGGAGCCCCAACTATAGCACAATCACCATTTATAGAAACTGATAAACCAAAAAGATCTTCTGCTTTACCATTGCTGGCCAATAATTTTGCAACTTGAGTTTGGCCATAAATTAAAGGTGGCGAAGCATAAAAAAGGCTGATGGTTAAGAAGAAAGCAAGGTTCTTCAATGAGAAGTAAGATGCAATAATTTTAGTCATAACAACCCCTAAAAATTATATTACTTCAATAAAATAAATTTTTTAGTATCAACAGATTCATTTGAAATAAGTCTGTACAAGTATATGCCACTGGCTAAATTGCTTCCATCAAAAATTACTTGGTGAGTTCCAGCCGCCAGCTTTTGGTTAACTAATGTAGAAATTTTTCTGCCCGAAATATCAAACACTTCTAGATTTACTAATCCACTTTGAGGGATTTCAAATTTTATATTTGTATTTGGATTAAAAGGATTAGGGTAATTCTGAAATAGCGTAATTTTTTTTGGCAATTGGTTTTTATCAGCTACATCAACAGTCTGGCTAATTAATATATCAATAGGAATATTAATATTTCCACCATTGCTTTTTATTGAAACCACACCTTGATAATTTCCTTCAGGCAAACCGGCAGCATTTAAGTGGACGGTTACCGATACAGATCCACCCGGCGGGATTGTCCCGCTGGAGGGATCGACGCTTAAATATGTGACGGTATCTTTTATTGTTATTTGTGAACCTGTTTGGTCAATCGCCCCTTTATTATCTGTTACTTTTAAAGTATAATTAAAAGTACCTTTCTGGGAATATGAATGATATTCAATTTTATTTGAACCTGTTTCCCCATCCCCGAAATTCCATAAATACCCAACAATTTCACCATCATCATCATGAGAATTTGATGCATCAAACTTTATGCTTTCACCTATTAAACCATTTTGTTTAGAAACATCAGCAACTGCAACCGGAGAAATATTGGCTGTATCTTTAACATTTATTTCTCCGTCAGTTTGGTCTGTGGCACCTTCATTATCAGTAACATTTAAAGTATAAGTGTATTTATTTTTTTGCGAATATGAATGATCTATAATTTTTTGATTACTTGTTGACCCATCACCAAAATTCCAAAGATAGCTGGTAACTTGACCATCATTGTCATAAGAATCAGAGGCGTCAAAATTAATATTCTGACCAATAACGGCATCATGAGTTGATAAATTTGCAACTGCCACCGGATTTTCATTTGAACCTGCGGTAATTGTTCCTACTGCCCTAATTAGAAAAGCACCGTTTTCAAATCCGCTTACGGTATTAATATTTACTAATGAACTATCATCGTAGTTCATATAAAAACTGTTTGATTTAACTTGCCCGTTATAGTCACATCCGGCTGGGAAATCAATACCACTGAAAAAAGTTTCAATTAACAAATAAAAAGATTCGCCATCCTGAAATTCAATTGGACTTGAAAATGATTGGCTGAACCATTTCCCATCCTTTGAATTATCTAAATAAAAATATTCACCTGTTTTAAAATTTAAATCTTTATCATAAACCGATGCATAAATCGTATTAACAAATGCATCTTCTGATCTTTCATAAACCTGAAATCCTTCCAGTTTGAAACCATTATCTAGCAGATCAAATTTATTTGCCCAGCCGAAATCTATACCGTTATTAAAACCAAGAAATGAATCAGGATCATTATTACCGTCATCTAGGATTAATAAATCACCACCTAAGATTTTAGGTAGTGTATTAAACTTATTAATATTTGGACATACTGAAGGCTTATTAGTACCGTTATTACTTTCAGCGATTGTTAATTTTTTTATGTTCTCAAATGGACTGGATAAAGAAATTGTAAAATCCAAATTCTTTCCGCCATTGTTGGAAAGTACAAAGCTTGTTTTGCCTGTTTGATTGGGCTTGGCTGAAAGATTTATTTGACTTGCATCAACAGCAGCTACTGCAGCACCTGAACCCGATAGTTGTGCCGCAAACATACTTCGTCCATGAGTTGCGGCAAATAGTTTATTATCAGAAGTTCTATAATCTAAATCATCTGTTCTAACTTTGGGAAGATTACTTTCAATTACCCAGTTTGCTCCGCTATTTGTTGAAGAAAAAACTCCCAGGTCCGTTCCTATAAATAGATTATCTCTATCATTAGGATTTATAAAAATACAATTTACAGGAATATTAGGCAGGTCGTTTGAAATATTAGTCCAGCTAACACCATAATTTGTTGTTCTAAAAACTTTTTTGTTTTCAAGAAATCCTGAGAACACAGCAATGGCAGAAGCTGGATCGTTAGGATAGGCTGCTATTCTTGAGCAGTAGGCCTGCGGTAATTCTGTATTTCTCAAATTCCAATTTGTTCCGTTATTTGTCGTAACTTGAATTTTACCATTTGAACAGCCTGCATATATTACATTTGAATTGCCTTTTGCAATTACAACAGTCGATACATAAGATCCCTCTGTCCCTGTTCCGTCACCGGTAAGATCTCCGCTTATTGAAGTCCAATTTTCTGCACCATCGGTAGTCTTAAAAACTCTATATGTTCCTGCAACTAAAGTTTTAGAGTCGTTTGGGTCTATTGAAAACGGTGCTATAAAGAGTACCCGATCTGTAGTTCCATCAAAATTTTCAGTGCCGCTGGGTATCCCATTCATACGCTTTGTATAATTCGCTCCACCATCAGTTGATTTATAAAAACAGAGATGAGTATATTCCATGTAAACATTGTCCGGATTGTCAAAATCAACTTCTGTGACACCTCCATCGCCGCCTAATATTTCATGCCATTCAGTTGTTCCATCCGATTTAAGTGTTCCATTGTCTTGAGATCCACCATAGAATTTATTCTCAACTGGGTCTACGGCGCCATAATAAAATTGGGTAGTAAAAAGATTGTTATGCAGATTGTTCCATGTCTCTCCTTTATCTGTGGATCTAAAGACACCTCCATCAGTGCCCAAATATAAAATGTTAGGATTATCAGGATGAAATACAATTGCATGCTGATCGGCATGTGCATATTCATAACCGGTGTAATGAACCCAAAGTGTTTTTTGTTTCCAATTTTTCCCTTGGTCTGTAGACTTCCAAAAATCAATGCCTCCCACATATACGGTATTAGAATTATCAGGGTCAACAGCTAAAATATTATCATACCAGGCTTGAGTTCCCGCATAATTGTCTAAACCAGTTAAAGATGGTCCAGGTATAGTAACTTCATTCCAATTTATTCCTCCATCAGTAGTAACCGTAAAATGTCCAACTCCCATAGTATTTAAATCAAGAAAAGAAGCATAAACAACACTGGGATTATTTGAAGATACTCCAATCTCAATTCTTCCATGACCTGTCTTACTATAATTTTGGCTAAAATCATTCCCACCATTACTGCTTTTAAATATTACTGATTCATTAAATTGTCCGAAAGAAGCGTATATGGATGAAGGTGTAGTATAGGCTATTTCTACATCCATACAATGAGCATCACCCCCACCTTGTACATTTAATCTTGGTGAAAAAGTGGTGCCGCCATCATTCGAAAAAAATAATCCTTTTCGAGTTGCGGCCCATAGTACATTTGTAGTTTTATCAATAACTAACTTATTCACATAATAAAAATTCTCATTTATTGTTGATGACAGCTGGGTCCAGGAATTACCGTTATCGGTGGTTTTAAAAATACCTTCACCTCTAACAACGTCTGTGTTGTAGTAACCTTCACCGGTACCCGCATATAAAATTTTACTATCGGTTGGATCCATTACCATGGAGCAGACCGCAAGATTTTCCATATTGTCTTTCAGTGGAAACCAGGTATTTCCCGCATTTGTAGATTTCCAGACCCCGCCGCTCACAGATCCACTATAAATTACATCTGCATTATCGGGGTCAATTACAATTGATCGTGTTCTGCCTGGAACATTTCCGGGACCTAACTGAGTCCATGCCAGAGCATTTGTTTCAGAAGATTTTTCCAGATGCTTGTTTTTTTCTATAAAATTTAAAGCCTTACTCCGCCAATTTTGGGGAATATATCCTAATGGATATGTTCTTTTTTCATAATCCATTTTCATGGCTTCGTCAGGGCTTCCATAATTTGGTTTTTGATGCTTCTTTTTTTCAATTTTCCATTTTATAAAATCTTTTAATGTGTATTCTCGATTTGATTGATGTATCCCGGTGGTAAAATAGAAGCCAATAAATGCGGAAAAAATAAGTGTTGTAAATATTTTTATTTTCATAATCCCCTCGCTAAAAAGGTAAATTAATTACATGTAGTATGAAAAAAAATTAAAATGAAGATGTGCTTAATTTATTTATTATTTTATCTTCCAAAAGTGAAAAAAATAACGAATAAAAAAGGAAATTTATGCGAAAATGATCTGAGAAAAATGCGCGGTTAATTGAAGTTTATTTCTCGACTTTTAAAATATAGTTAATCAATAAAAATAAAGCAATCATACTTGTTATATAACAATGATTGACAAAATGAAAACAATAATTCTTATTGAAGTTTCTAATACACTTATTATTTTTTAGTTTAGATTATTGACTATCTGTTGTTTATATAATATTAATTACAACTTAAAGAAATTTGGATAGAAAGAATTTATGGACAATATGCATTTTAATTAATATAAATTTAAAGGGAGCAGTAACCCGCTCCCATATTTAATCTTATTAAAATTTCACTATTTGTTATTATTTCATCAGCAACATCTTTTTTGTTTGTATAAATTCTCCTGATTTTAGTTGATAGAAATAAACACCGCTTGGAAGCGATGATGCATTGAATTCAATCTCATAGGTCCCGGCATCTTGCTTTTCGGTAATTAAATTTTTTATAAGATGTCCTTTAGAATTAAACACTGAAATATTCACTTCTGTTTTGAACGCCACGCAGTATTTAATTTTTGTTTTCTCTTTAAATGGATTAGGGTAATTTTGACTTAAATGAAATTTTAGAGGAATCATTTCTTCGTGATTGGTATTTTTTATTGTGTTCATATTTTCCCTCTTAATTGAAATAGGAGAGTCTTAATAACATGATTTATTTACCATTGTATTAATAAACTTCTGGA
>CAZRMA010000125.1:0-9678 GCA_964600655.1 uncultured Ignavibacteriaceae bacterium | reverse complement strand
CAAGTTCAGCAAGACAATCTAATCGGTAAGAAAGCTTGTTGTCGAAATCGATTCAAGAGAAGCTCACGTTTGAAGTGAACCTCACATTTGAAGTGAACCTCACATTTGTAAATAATTTATTTAGCGTCTTTATCAAACATTACTTTGGTCCATCCAGTGGTGGAAAATTCTGTTAAGAGAATTTGTTTATCCGGAACATCTTTAATTGATGCGGCAATCTTTAATGATATTCTCATATTATTCTGATCAAAATCGGATTTCTGAATTTGAACATCACCAATCCTCGGTTCATAAGTTAGAATAACATCTATAATTTCTTTCTTAATTACTTCTATTGAACCTGTATCAAAATAAATCTGAAGAATATCAGGCATCCCAAAATGGGGGAGATGCTGCACCGAACCTTGTTTTGTTGATAACAGCATTCTAAGATTTTCAATAATGCTGTATCGAAGTTTCTCATCTTCATTTAATTGATCAAAATATTGATCCCCGATATCATCGGGGTTAGTTGACTCGGATATAAACTGGCCAACCAATATATCGTAAAGGCTAAGATTGTTCATAAAAATTCTTATAGAAGAATATAAAATTCCAGTTATTAATATATACGCATAAAATTAACTTGGATATTTTTCTTACGATTGACCTAGTGCAAATAGGTTATAATTATAAAGATTTATTTTTGATTTATAAAAATCAAAATGCTTCATCCATATAAGTAATTCCACCATCCAAAAATGTCCAAGAAACTTTTTTACTCAAGATTTTCACTTTTTCCAAATGGCCAATCACTTCTGTATTTTGATCATAAATTTGAGGCATCCAGTTTTTCACATAAATAATCCTTGCTTCTTCCAAAAGGTACTCAAAGTAAGGTGTTTCTAATCCTGTAGCCTCTTCTATCCGATAAAGTGTAATTTTGATTTTAGGGCATGATATACCATCAGAAACAATTTGATATAATAAAGGTGTGAGCTTATCAATATACTTAACAACCTCAAAAGGCATTATTCGCCTCATGCCTTGAATTCTATTTTCTTCAGATTCCTGTGGAAGGTAAACTTCCTGACTGAATTCATAAATCAGGCTTGATTTATTTTCCCTTGGGCCTTCTAATTCGCCGTGCAGTTCAGATTCAAAAGAAATTTCACCCTTTATTGCCATTTTAACCTCCTAATTTAATGTGAAAGATTTTTTATTAGCTGAAAGTATTGTTTTTTACAGATTAAAAAAAATCTTTCTCGGAGGTTTTTAGCAATAAAGGGTTCTTAACTTTATTTAGCTTTCAGTGTCATTGATTCAGTGTATGCTATACCACCTTCCAAATACTCCCATGTAAATTCTTGAGCAATTATCTTTACTCTTTCCAGATGGCCTATAGACTCATTTTCAGGTATATAAGTTGGAGGCATCCAATTCATTACGCCAACAATTCGTGCTTTATCCAAATGGTAAATAAAATATGGTTCCTCCTCTCCGGAACCTTCGGCAATTCTGTATAATGTAACAGTTATTTCTTCACAAGTAGAGCCGTTACTGCAAATCTGTGCAAGCTGCGGAGTAAGTGCATCAATATTTTTAACAAGCTCGAAAGCTGTAATACGGCGTGAACCCTGAATTCTATTTTCTTCCTTTTCAAAAGGAAGATAGATTTCATGACTAAATTCGTATACTAGGCTAGATTCATTCTCACGCGGTCCTTTTAAAACAGTACCGCTATTATTTTTAACTAATACTTCACCTTTTACTGCCATTTGATCCTCCTTGCAAAAATTGCAAAAGTTTGTTAATTGAATTATTTAATTAGTTTAAGATTCTTCGCCTGAATGGAATGCAATTAGTTTTAAATTAACATCCATACCGGTTATAGCAACGTGTGGCCTAAATTCCGCACTAATCTGGAAGAAACCTGGTTTCTCAGGAAGTTCTTCAACATGAAGCTGATAAGAGCGAAGAGGCCTTTCAGCAATTACAGACTCCGGTGCATTTGGGAAATCCGCAACTAAAGTATCTAACCATTTCTTCAAATCTTTTTCTATTTCCTGCGCGCCGGCATTTTTACCTACAAATGTTAGCTGATGATACTTTAAATAATGTGCGATTCTTGTGACAAGCATTGTATATTGAAGCCTTGCTCCAACAGAATAATTGGCTGAAGCTTCAGGATCATTTTTAATTTGTTTTGGCCTGTTAACCGAAGGCACTTCAAAGAAAGCAGCATAATCAGTTCTATCCCAATGTGCAAGAGGAATAAATCCTAGATCGCATAGCTCCTGATCTTTTGCCTGGCCAACCGATGCTTCAATAGGAACTTTCAGTTTTTTCTGTCCATGCTCTTCGTATGTTGGAGTTGGTAAATTTTCTACTTTACCTCCTGAATCAACACCGACGATTTTTACACTCCAGCCCCATTTCTCAAAGCTTTTAACCATATTTGAAGCAAGAGCCATCGAGGCATGACACCAAAGACTGTTATCTTTTCCTTCACGATAAACACCTTCTGAATAATTGAAGTTTTTTGTCGGCTCTGATTCTTGGCTGTAAGACAGTCTTCCCAAAAAACGGGGGAGAGCTAATCCAATATATTTTGAACGATCATCATCTCTAAATGCTCTCCATGCAGTGTATTCTGCTCCTTCATTTATTTGATCAGGAAGGAAGCGGTTATCCATTACATCGCCAAAACTTTTTTCGCCAAAAAATTGATGACTTGCATTTCCAAGAAAAGGAATTTGAGCTGATTCTGATAAAACAGAAATATGCTGAAGCAAACCGATGTCCTGCGCAGAATTGTCTACAGCAAAATCACCTACTATAGCAGAATAAGCATGTCCGCCTACTTTATCATAAGCTCCCCAATATATGTGATGCCACAATCCAGAATCTTTTTCATAACCTTCGCCGTTAGAAGCTTCATTTAAATCTTCATAAAGCTCTTCCTTAGTTGTATCCAGCAATTCAAATTTTACCGGCTTGCTAAATTCTGTGTTTTGAACTAAAAAAAGTAAACCGCGCCATGAGGATTCCAATTCCTGAAAATCCTTGTTGTGCAGAATTTCATCCATCTGTGCACTTAAAACTATATCAATATCAGCGATGTAAGAATCAACTAAAGCACCAGTTACTTTAAATACTTGAGATTCTTTTCCGACTTTACTTATAAATTCGGCTACGGCATTCTTTTTTGAATCATCAAGCATTGATAATAATCTATCAACAGAACTTTGTTCAGTCTTCTGCTCTTGTTCTGTTGAAGTTGTTTTTTCTTTTGCCATTTTAATAATCCTCCGTTAAAATTTATTATTTATAAGTAAAGCGTTATTCTTTTTTTGCTTCTTGTGAAGTTCCAAGCTTGCTCAATAAATCATCTATGCTGCCGCTGCCATCCTTTAGAACACCTTCTAAGGCCTTCTTTAAATTTGAATCTTTAAGAACCGTAAGCTTTAATTGTTTCAACCTTTCCCTTGCCTCGAGAAGTTTCTGTAAAGGTTCAACCTTTTTTACAATTTCATCTGGGTGAAAATCTTTTATATCTTGAAAATCAAGATTCACTTCCATCTGTGCATCAGGATCATCGGATAATTTGTTTGCAACATTAAGCTTTAGTTTTGGATTAATATCCTTTAAAACTTTTTGAAAATCACCCTTCCTGCCGATAGTTCTAAGTCTTCTGTCTTTCAGCGCTCCAAGACTTCCAGGTTCGCTTTTTGAAAAGTCTCCAGGGATTAGGAATCTATAATCAAGCTCAACGCTTTCCTTTGCATCGCTGCTGGGAAGAATTGAAACTTTAACACGCTGAGCTATTTTAGGCGAAGTCATTCTAGCCATTAGTACCTCCTATGATTTTGATTTATTATTTAATTTTATTGCTAATACTCCGTCATATTTTGCAATTTTAGAAAATAGTTCTTCTTGTTCTTTCTCAATACTATTCTTTGAATCTCCTTTATCAGCTTCACTTAGTAATTTTGAATTTGTAAGATAAAGTGACTGCCAAACTGCAGTGCACAATGCAGATTCCCATTCGGCTAAATTGTAAATCTCTATTGTTTTTATTAATTCATTTAAATTTATTTTTGCAAGGCTGTATTGTTTTGCAGCAAAACAATAATTTGCCAAATTAAGCCGGCTTAAAAATTTTCCTTTTATTCTTTCATCGGTTTGTATAGCTTTTTGCATCTGTTGGAAATTTTCTTCAAAATTATTTGGTAACTCTTTACGGGCGTCTTCATAAACTTTGTTTAGGGGTTCGTAATCTTCCCCCATAATTGGAGGAAGCAGTGCTGAACCGCCTTCTCCATCACCTAAAACCGATTTTACTTCATCATCAATCCATTTTAGTGTTTCACTATCGGCAAAAGGAGTTTGCTTATCTTTAAATTTTAATTGAAGAAGATCCGGAATTCTTTTTAACAGCATTGCAAGATACATTTTAATTTCCTGTGCTGTTTGATGATAATTTCCGCCTTTTTGCTCAAGAGCTTTTGTTATGTAACGCTGCATATCAAGCCAATAGGGAAATTCGCTGTCCGGTTTTAAAAAACTAATTTCAATTCGTGGAATTAAAGTTTCCCAATTTGATGCATTATACCATTCCTTAAGTTTATTTTGCATTATTTGATTAGGAGCATCAATTTGAGTTACTTTATCATTGTCAGTCGGCCTTAATAGTTTTCCCCATTGAAGTTGCCTTGAAATTCCAAACACAATTAGGTTTTCCGGGATTTGCTCTTTTTTAGTTCCATCAATTTCATTTTCGAAAAAAAACAATAATGTTTGCCTTAACTGCTTAACGGCATCTTTTTCAGAAGATAATGCCTGCTTTGTTACAACAGGCGGTGACGGTTTTTGCTTTTCAGTTGCAACTGGACTGTCAACAGTTTTATTTTTTGTTTGTTCCCGTAAATCTCTTTTAACTTCTTGAATTTTTTCAGCTTTTGGCGGAGCAATTAGTGATTGCGCAGTTTCAGCATGAGCATCCACAGCATCTTTAAAAGATTTTAAAATTGGAATGCTGTCAGGAAATAATTTTTTACTTTGCTCAATAATTTTATTTAAAGTTTCACCTGCTTCAATCATATCTTCTGCATTTGATTTATTAATCTCTTCTTTTTCAACAAGCTTAAAAAACCTTGCAGTGTTAAGAAATTGAAGTGCTTTACTTCTATGTATGTGATTTACCGGATAAAGATCATTGCTGTATTTTAGCAGTAAATTATAAATAATATTAAGCCCGTCTTTTAATCCTTTTATTTTTTCAGTTCTAAAAAGTGCAAAGCAAAACCAACATGCGACTTTTATATCTTTACTTTTTTCTTTAAGAATGAATCCAGAAAACTCAATACACTTTTTGTAGTCAGGCGTAGTTTTAGGAATTTCCATATTCAGCTTGAAATATTCTTCTTCATTAACGGCATCAATTCCAACGGGAATTTCACCGGGAATTGGCTCTAAAAATTCCTGTACAAATTCTGATATTTCTAATTCTTTAACTTCAGCACTATCGCCATTTTCCATGAAGTAATATCCTTAAAAATTAATATTTAATAACTCATTAAGATTTATTTCTTTTTTTTCTAATAACTTTTTTGTGTTTCCATAAAGTAAATCATGACCGTAATTTGTTTCTAGTTCTATAACTCTTTCTGAGGTATTATTATTGTTAATTATATCTAAATAATTAAGAGGGATCAGCTTATCAATAAATATGTTAACTGATATTTTATTGCTTTCGACTAGCGACCAGAAAACTGCGGGCAGGAATTTAGTTTTACATTTAGAAACTAAGTTAAGGAATAAACATAAATCTAATATTTTATTATTTTCATCAGCGATGAAATTATACCTTAGTCCTGTCGTAGAGCCTTTTACCGAATGTAAATTATTCATGATAAAAAATTTTCTTTCATCATTAAAATCACCTAAGGTTCTCTCCCAAAAATATTCCTGCAAAGAATGAGAAAGATAGCTTAGATATTCTTTCATTGTTCGTTCAGGATCTAATTCTGTACTAACCTGATTTATCCCTTCATTAATTGTATTTAAATTTTCAATCGATTTACTTTCAAGATATACTTGTTTTAACTGATCAATGATTTCATGCAATAAAAAAGGTAAAATATAAAAAGGATATTGATTCAAAATATTTTTGTGTAAATAAGTGAATAACATAAATGGGAAATCCCGTCCACTTTTATCTTGACTTGGGAAAAGGATTCCAGCAGTAAAAAATTCTGTTCCTGTAAAAGGGAATACAAAATGTTGAGCTGCAGAATTTCTATAATAAGAATTCCAATCTGTTTTCAATTTTTGTTTTGAGTAATAGATACCTTCTTGCAGCCATTTATCAAAGACTAAAACTTCATTTCGTCCAGCGTTAAATTTTATAAAATCAGGAAAGCCAGGAAGTTTACCGAAGTAGCCAATAGAAAGTTGAAAAGCATTTGAAAATTTCAAAACGAGTTCGAATTAATTAATTTTATTTGGTAGTGAAAAAGATTTAAAGAAACCAGGGCTAAAAGGATTGTGAGAACTGCCTGCGTTTAAATAATATGATACAACAATATCATATAAATTTTCTTTTTTGAAAAACCAATTGAAAATATACTGGGATGAAGATTCACCATGTGAAGCCGATGCATCTTCCAACAATCTAAATAAAGCCCACTCACCATCAAAATATTTTGTGTCTGAAGTACCGTAATCTCTCATTGAAACATTCATTCTTGCTCCTGGAGTTCCTTTACTTCCGGGCCAATTGAAATCCGTCCAAAACGGTGATCCCATTTTATAATAATTTTCTTCTCCATCTAAATAAAGATAGACCTGTTCAACAATTGGTTTCTTACCTTGAATTGGTTTTGATTGAGGTAATTGAGGTTTCAATTTGAACGTAACTCCTAAATTTCCATTTTTAAATAATATATTACTTATATCATTCGCTTTTTTTAGTGATGTTAAAAATTGAGTTGAAATATTTATACCCTCATTTTCCCATTGGTTTGCCTTCCATCTGTCTTTATTTATGAATGCACTCAACTCATTATTAAAAAATGTCCACAATATTCCATCCTGAGGTTTAAAAAAATCTTTAAAGTCTTGAATAGGTGCGTCACTGCTTGAATTTATAAACGGATATGAATTTGCAATAGATTTGTTAAATGCGTCCACAACTTTAGCTTTCCACTGTACATTTAAATAACTGGCAGCATCCGAAGTTATAGCTCTCCATGAAAGTTTCACAGGTTCTATAAATAAATTTTGCAGCGCTTGAATATTATATACCGCACCCCTGATAACTTGAAGCGATGTCGGAAATTCAACTGCTCGCTGACTTAAAACTTTTACTGCATAATCTTTTGTTAGATCCTGTCCATCTTTTATAGATTCAAGAATTCCATTTAAAATTCCATATTGAGCAATAATAGCATTTAAATCGCCCCCGGCGCTGCCATCCGATGAACCGATCACAAATTTTTCATACTTTTTTATTTCAACCAGATTACTATTGTTTAAATTTAGACCTGCAAAAGAGGGGTCATTATTATTAGAATCGGGAGATTGAATATTAATAACAGTTTGTAATTGATCTGCAAAAACTTTTAATATTAATATCAAAGGTGAATTAACCGGGTCACTTAATTGCTTAAGGTTGTTGGCTGCCAATGGCACATTATCAAAATTATCATACCTAATACTCTGTAAAAATTGAATCCAATTTTGTTTATAATCATTAAGATATAAAATTAAAAGACTCCTTTTCATATCTTCACTATTAAAATCAGTAGTTACAGACTTGACTCTTTTTTTACCTAAAACCCAATCTTCTTTTTCTGGGTTTGCACTTTCATTAATAATAGCCTGGCGAAAATAGTTCTTCCATCCTTCATCAGTAAAAATAAAAGGAATTTTCGATCCGGTTTTTATTAGGGTGGTATACCTACCCCCGATTGATTGCTCCAATGTAATTTCTTGGGGAAATTGGTTCAAACCAGTTTGTTTAAGGCGTGCATATAAACTTTCAGCATTTGGTTTAAACTGAATTCTATCTCTAACTAAATTTACCAGTAGGTTATCACTATGGACAGGATACACATTTTTATCAACTAAATTATCAACAAAAAAAGACAAATAATTTCTGAATAAAATCTTTAAGGAATCCTTTTCACTTGTAGATGCAACCGGGTTTGAATCTATGTATCGAGATTCCAATATGCCGATAAAAACATGAACTAAAAATTTCTTTTCGGAAGTATCTATTCTAGCTCTTTCGTTTCCGAGTAGAAGATAAGATTTTAAATAATTATAAATTTGCTCACCGGAAAAATCTTGTCCGTTTGCATATTTATTTAAAACTTTTTGTATTTCATCATAAACATTTTTTGTAAAAAAGCTTTCTGTCTTTGACAAATACAAATGTTTAAGGGGTTCGAGAGTCCTTTCACTTCTGTCCATTCCAAAACTGATGAAAGCTTCACTTGCATCACCGTCGGTTATTTTTTCAATTAATTGCCTCAGGTTATCAGCTTCCTTAAAATTTGTTAGTAGATTTCCACTCCAATTAATATTAGCAAATGCAGAGGAATGCTGAGAAATATTATCTAATGTTTGGTTATTCCCATTATAACCAAAAATTGCAAAAAGTGAAAAGAGTATGAGAAAGGCAAACGAAGCTCCGATTGTAATTAATTTAGTTTTGTTTAAGTTTTTAGCAGAGCTTGCTGTAACCCCCATAGAATAATTTTGATCGGCTATTACAATGTCATTTAAAAGATCTTTAATAAAATAATTTTTTGTTTCAACACTTGCATTCTCTTCTTCATTAGTAATTCCGGGCAAATTAAATTGCTTAGCAATTTCTCTTATAGCTAAATCAAGAGGTACGCCTTCTTGAGTACCACTAGTAAAATAAAAACCTCTAAACAAAGGATTATCTTGATATGGATTTGGCTGGAATACTTCTCCAATAAGATATGTAAGTTTTTTCTGAAGAGATTTAAACTGAAATGGAAAAAGAAAAACATTTCTTCTCTGTTCCCGTTTAAGCGGGCTGCTTAACCGGATAGTCCTTATTTCAAAGAGTTTATTAACTAATATGTTAAATTCTTCTTCAAATATTTTTTTTGGTTCACCATTCAATTGCTGCTGGTTTGAAAAAGTAGCTCCCCAAATTTGTGATCTTTCTATTTCACTGAAATCGCTATAATAATCAACAAAACCTTGAATAAGATCGCATTTAGTAAAAATAAAATAGACCGGAAAATTTACTCCTAAATTTTCAATCAGCTCATCTATTCTTTGACGTATATTTTTTGCATGCTCATAAAGTTCATCTTTTTCGCACTTAATAATTTCATCAATATTAATTGCTACTAAAACTCCATTAATGGGTTTTTTCTTTCTATTCTTTTTTAAAACATCTAAAAATGAAATCCATTCAATACGATCCTCTGATTGATTAATATATCTCCCGGCTGTATCTAAAAAAATTGCTTTGGTTGAAAAGAACCAATCACAATTTCGTGTTCCTCCAACGCCTCTAAAACCATCTTTCCCAAACGGAAAATCCAATCCTGAATTTTGAATTGCGGTAGTTTTACCTGCAGCAGACGGCCCGATTATCATGTACCAGGGAAGAGCATATAAAGCTGCTTTTCCGGATTTGCCTTTACCGAT
>CAZRMA010000124.1:1820-9708 GCA_964600655.1 uncultured Ignavibacteriaceae bacterium | reverse complement strand
TTATATTTGATCATTAAAGTATTCATTTTTTCTAACGGAGATTTTATTTAATGGGATTAAGCATAGGAATTGTCGGGCTGCCGAATGTGGGTAAATCAACTTTATTTAACGCACTTACAAAAGCACAAAACGCCGAAGCCGCCAATTATCCTTTCTGCACAATTGAGCCGAATAAAGCAATCGTTCCAGTTCCCGATGCAAGATTAGCAGAGCTTGCAAAGCTTGTTAATCCTGCCAGAATTGTAAATGCAACTGTAGACTTTGTCGATATTGCCGGACTCGTAAAAGGTGCCAGTAAAGGCGAAGGATTAGGCAATCAATTTTTAACCAACATACGTGAAACCGAAGCAATCGTCCAAGTTGTAAGATGTTTCGATAACCCTGATATCGTTCATGTTGACGGCAGCATAAATCCGGTTAGAGATATTGAAGTAATTGAAACCGAGCTTCTTCTTGCTGATGTTCAAATTCTTGAAAGAAAAATTGAACGGCTGCAAAAAATGGCAAAGGGTGATAAAGCTGCTAAAGCAATGCTTGAAGACGCTGAATCAATTTTAAAGTTTTTAAATGATGGGAATGTTGCTTCAGCTTATCATGACAAAGAAAAGGAAACCGTTAAGCAGCTATTTAAAGAAGTGGGATTTCTTACATCTAAAAAAACCATCTTCTGTGCTAATGTTGACGAAGACGGCTTAAGCAGCGATAATGATTACACAAAAAGCTTAAAAGAATTTGCAGAAAAAAGAGGAGCCGACTTTGTTAAAATTTCTGCAAAGGTAGAAGAAGAATTGGTTGGTTTGGAGGATGAAGAGCGAACAGAATTTTTAGATTCTTATGGAGTAAAGGAAAGCGGTTTAGAGAAAATTATTCGAACTGGATTTCACACACTTGGCTTAATAAGTTATTTCACTGCCGGCCCGAAAGAAGTACGCGCATGGACAATCCACAAAGGCTGGAAAGCGCCGCTGGCTGCGGGAGTTATTCACACTGATTTTGAAAAAGGTTTTATACGCGCTGAAGTTATTGGCTATAATGATTATATACATTACAAATCAGAAGCAGCGTGTAAAGCAGCGGGAGTAATGCGAGTTGAAGGAAAAGATTATGTTGTTGAAGATGGCGATGTGATGCACTTTTTGTTTAATGTTTAAAATTTCTTGATGACAAAATTTATTTTATCAAAACCATCTTTCTAGTTTGACTAAAACTTCCCGTCTTAATTGAATAGAAATAAATCCCGCTGCACAAATTATATTTTGAGGCATCAAATTCGACTTCGTAATTACCAGGCTGCTTTTTTTCATTTACTAGAATTGCAACTTCTCTTCCTAGTATATCATAAACTTTTAATTGTAGGGAACGAAAATTTTCGTTCCCTACATTCACGGATGGGATTGAATATTTTATTTTTGTTGTTGGGTTGAATGGGTTAGGATAATTTTGAAATAGATTAAAAGAAGAAATATTTAAATTCGAATTAACTTCTATAATTTTTGAATACTCAAAACTACCATCATAATCAATCTGTTTTAACCGATAAAAATATTCACCTGACTCTTGATATTCATCTTTATAATTATAAATATGCCTTTCAGTAGATGTTCCCGTTCCCTTTACAAAATATAAAAATTCCCAGTCTTTATTATTTTCTTTTCTTTCAATTTCAAATCCGTAATTATTTATTTCATTTGCAGTAATCCATGTTAATTTTACACTGTTATTTTCTATTTCTGAATCAAATGAAATTAATTCCACTGGCGTTGTGCCATCAGCAGTTCGAAAAATACCATCGCTCAAAGATCCTACAAAAACATTTCCTTTAGAATCTGTGGTGAGACAATTTAAACTACCGGCATAGTCAGATAGACCATAATATCTCCATGATCTGCCTGTATCAGATGAAAAATATACACCATTACTATCTCCACTTACAATAACATAAAAATTATTATTAGGATCAGATTCTAAGTCTTTAAATATTTGATTAGAGGAACTAAATACATAAGTGCGATTCCAGGTAAGTCCATCATCCGTTGATTTATATATATCAGAAAATGGTGGATCACTGATACCTGCAAACACATCTCCATTTGAAGGAAATAGTAGCGCATTTGCGGGAAGAAGGCCTGACATGGCCCAATTCTTTCCAAAATTTGTTGAGCGAAAAATAGAAGCCCATGATGCAGTTATATTACCTGCAAACATAATCCCGTTTGCATTAATACCAATTTCTTGTGCACCAAAATAGGTATAGTCTGTTGAATCCCATGTTATTCCATAATCAGTTGAGCGAAAAATTCCATCGAAATTGCTTACAAAAATATAGTCATTTGGTATTACCCTAACGCGATAGAATTCAAGATTTGTTAAGTTATTTGCTATCCTAAACCAATTTTCACCACCAGTAGTAGATTTGAAAACACCACCAAATGCAGTTAAATATATGTTACCTTTAGAATCGATGTCTATTGATGTACCATCCCATTTGTCTATACCATTACTTTTAGATTCCCAACTTTTTCCATTATCGGTCGATTTATAAACTGGAGGCTGGGAAGCAAGTTCTGTTACGATATAGATATTTCCACTATCATCGAATGCTATATCCGAAATTACTGTATCTTTTAACCCTAAATTTTCCCAATTCGGAGCTTGAGAATACATTTGACAATTATTTATTAATGTCAAAAATAAAGTAATCGATATTTTTAGAAGAATATGATTTTTAAACATATTCAACTTCCTTTAATTTTAAAGAGAAACAAAATTGAAGTGATCATATATCCCCAAGTTTTGAAAGTAATTGTTTACAACATAAAAAATATTCAGAGTAATTGAAAGTAATTCAATTCATCACAAATTATTCAAAAAGAAATCAGTCATCTTTGTAAAAAGATGAAGCTGGGTCAAACCTCCGTAGATGCCATGGTTTTTATTTGGATAAAGCATCATGTCAAATTGCTTTGCATTTGCTTCAAGCTCGTTTGCCATCTGCAATGTATTTTGACAATGAACATTATCATCTCCTGTTCCGTGAATAATTAAAAGTTTCCCTTTTAATTTTTGCGCATAAGTTAAAGCACTTGCCGATTTGTACCCGGCAGGATTTTCATTCGGCAGTCCCATATACCGCTCAGTCCAAATGTCATCATAAAGCCTGAAATCGGAAACCGGCGCAACTGCAATTGCCGCTTTAAAATTTCCGGTACCTTTTGTCATAAGCATTAAAGCAAGATAACCTCCTCCGCTCCATCCCCAAAATCCGATTCGTTTGCCGTCAACATAAGACAGCGAAGCTAAATAATTTTTTCCTTCAATCTGATCATGCACTGCCCATTTGCCGAGATCACCGTAAACTAAATCTTTAAATGATTTTCCTCTTCCGCCTGTGCCGCGGTTATCAATACAGAAAATTAAATAACCATGCTGCAGAAGATAATTATGCCATAAAAGATCTCTGCTGAAGCTTGAACTTTTGCCGCTTCCCCATCTATCAACAACGGATTGAGAACCAATGCCGCCGTAACCAAAAACAACCACCGGGTATTTTTTTGTTGAATCGAAATCCAAGGGCTTCATCATGTAAGCATTAAGTTCAATATCATCGCTTGGTTTAACTTTTATAAATTTGGGATAGACAATTCCATACTCTTTTGCTGCCTCAATTTTATTTTCTTCAAGTATTCTGATTAAAGAACCGTCTGCTTTGTTGAGTGTCACCTTTGTTGGAGTTTCAGCATCGGAGGAATATTGAATAAAATATTTATAGTCTGGGGAAAAATCCGCTTCATGCCAGCCATGATTTTTAGAAATCTTTTTTAGATTTTTTCCATCAAGATCAACATAATATAGATGCTGTTCAATGGGAGAATCTTTTTTGCCGTCAAAATAAAGAAGATTATTGTTTTCATCCACTCCCAGTATATCTGAGACTTCCCAGCTGCCCGAAGTGATTTGGTTTATTAACTTTCCATCGTAATCATAAAGATAAGCGTGGTTGTAACCGCTCATTTCAGAAATCCAAATAATTCTATCGCTTTGTTTCAAAAAATTAATTTCGTGTTCGCTTTCAACCCAGCAAGAATCAGTATCAGTAATTATTATTCTTGAATTTCCATCATCAGCATCCGCCATCAGCAGTTCCATTTGATTCTGCCGGCGGTTCAATTTTTCAATTGCAAGTTTATCTGCTGAGTTAGTCCAATAAATTCTTGGGATATAAAAGTCGTCTTCTTTACCTAAATCCATCCATGAAGTTTTTCTTGTATCAATATCAACAATACCTATTTTAACTATTGAATTTTGCTCACCTGCATATGGATACTTCAATGCATAGATTTTATTATATGTACTCATCTCATCTACTAAATAAAATTCCTTCACCCGCGTTTGATCTAATTTCCAGAAGGCAATCTTTTTGCTGTCAGGGGACCACCTCCATCCATCTGCAATACTAAACTCTTCTTCATAAACCCAATCAAACTCTCCATTCAAAATATCATCATTTCCGTCATTTGTTAGCTGAATTTCCTTATTAGACGATAATTCATCGATATACAAATTGTGGTTTTTTACAAATCCGACCCATTTGCCATCGGGCGACAATTTAACATTTCTTAAATGCGGATCATTGTCTGAAAGAGCAGTAATTTTTTTTGTGCTTACTTCCATTAGATAGTAAGGAGCTTGACGAGAGTGCCTCCAGATTGCTACTTGCGGGCCGGTAATCAGTAAATATTTCCCATTATGCGTCCATGAATAATGGCTCATATTAATCAGGTAACTGTTATATATCAATTCTGAAGCCGATACAATAAGTTCCTCATTACCGGAAGAAACATAGTGCTTATAAATATCTTCCAAACCATTTTGTGTATTTCGTTTTGTAAATGTAAAAGCCGATCCATCGGGCAGCCATTGAATATTCTCAACGGTGTTGCCCATAAAAATATTTGTATTAAATATTTCTTGAAGTGTTAAATTTTTATTTTGTGAAAAAGTTATCTGGTGTGAATTAAAAATGAATAATAAAATGAGCAGTATTATTTTTCGCATGGCGGATATTAGTTGTTAAGAGAAAAATTCAATAGTTACTTTTAATTAACTATTTTAAGATAGCAGAATTATTTTTTTAATTAAATATATTTTTATGGAATATAAAGTCACACACAATAAAAGTGCAAGTAAATTTTCGACTATAAATGATGGCAGGGAATCTGTTCTTGAATATATAATGGTTAACAGTGAAACAATGAATATGATTCATACTTATGTCCCTGTTGAGCAACGAGGGCGGCAAATAGCTGCTTTCCTTGTTAAAGCCGGATTGGAGTATGCAAAAGAAAATAATTTAAAAGTTATTCCTTCATGTTCTTATGTAAGGACTTATATTAATAGGAATGATGTATATAAAAAATTAATCGCTTAAAATTTTTGTTGATTGATAAAGCGATAAACCCAATTTCTTTAAAGAAATTGGGTTTATGAATTACCGCTTAAAATTATTCTTTATTTTAATTTAGCATTTAAAATAATTTCTGTCCCAGTTAATGCTTTTGAAACAGGACAGCCTGCCTTTGCATCCCCGGCATACTTTTGAAATTTAGCCGCGTCAATTCCTTCAACATCACCCACTGTATTCATTTCTATTTTAGTAATCTTAAATGCGCCATCAACTTTTTCAATATGCACTTTATCTTCTGTCTTAATTGAATTAACTTTAAATCCGTCACCGGATAGACCGTTTGCAAGAGCCATTGAAAAGCAGGCTGAGTGTGCAGCTCCTACTAATTCTTCAGGATTGGTTTCGTTTCCACTTTCAAAACGCGATACAAAATTATAAGCAACATTTTTTAATACGCCGGACTCAGTGCTTATATTTCCCGAGCCTTCTTTTAAATTTCCACGCCATTCGGCATTAGCTGTTCTTACTGGCATAACTTTCTCCTTTTTATGAGTTTATATTTTTTGTTTATTCATTTAATTGAAAATAGTTTTTAAAAATAAAAATAGCTTTACTAACACACTAAAATAAAAATTTGTACTGTTAATAATATCACATTTTAAACTAATTCATTAGAACAGCATTGTAATAATTGCTTATTTACTTTTTATTATTTTTGTAGCAGCATTTAAAATTGAAAGATAAAATGGAATTAATTTTTGAAAAGAAAATAGAAGAACTTGAATTATCCTTAAAAAATAATAAAAGCGATTTCAATTCGGACGAGCTGTTAACTCTCGCCGAAGAAATCTTATCAAACAAGGAAAATACTTCTGCTGAAACCTGGCATAGATATCTCAATTCTACGAGATCAACTTTATTCCTCACCAATCTAAAAAATAGAGATGGGCAGTACCGTTGGGCAGAAACAACCTTCAAAGCTGTTCGCATTTCGAACTACTCTTTGCTAAGTATGATAAACCAAAGAGTTACTGCTCATCCTGAGAAAGTATTATTTTCTGTTTTTGAAGGAAGTGTAAGAAACGATTACACTTACAAATTGGTGAAAGATAAAATTGCGAAGATTGCGGCTTCATTTTATAACTTAGAGTCTAATCCTAAACTTGTTACATATCTTGATAATTGCATTGAAGGGGCTCTATGCGATATAGCCTGTCTTACTTACGATATTTTTATATCTCCCCTTCATATTCATTTTGGTTTGGAAAATCTTGAGCACATTCTGCGGTTATTGAATTTTAATATTATTATTACAGATAAGGTGCAGAGAGTAGAACTATTAAAAAAGCTTCGTGAAAAGACGAATCATCATTTCAAAATTATTTTTATAGAAAATTACCAGGTAACTAATGATGAAGCGGATTATATAATTAGTTTTGAAAATCTAACCCTTAAACTAAATGAGAAAGTAATCCGTGAGATTTTATCTAAAAGAATAAAATTTAAGCTTGATGAAGTATCAACAGTCATGTTCACTTCCGGAAGCACCGGAGTACCAAAAGGGATAGCATTTACCAATTTTAATCTTCTTTCAAAAAGATTTGCAAGAGGTGCTGCGCTGCCGAATGTAGGCCATAACGAAGTTCTGTTATGCTACTTACCTTTGTTTCATACCTTTGGAAGATATTTTGAAATGCTTGGAATGATTTATTGGGGAGGCACCTATGTATTTGCAGGGAAAACTGATATTGATTCACTTTCCTTCTTAATGGGTAAGGTCCGGCCGAGCGGTTTTGTAAGTATTCCACTTCGCTGGAAACAAATATATGAACAGGCAATTAGTTCAACAGAAGATGTAATGAATAAAAATTTCAAGAAAGAAGCGCTATATAAAATTGTTGGAAATAATTTACGATGGGGAATTTCTGCAGCCGGTTATTTGGAAGCGAAAGTATTCAAATTTTTCAACTCAAATTCGATTGCATTAGTAAGCGGATTTGGTATGACAGAGGGAACCGGTGGAATAAGCATGACACCGCCCAATGAATATGTAAAAGATTCGGTTGGCAAACCACTGCCGGGAATAAAATATAAATTCAGTGAAATAGGCGAACTGCAAATCAGTGGTGTGTATGTTGCAAAATATTTTGAGGATGTTAACAAACAATCTGAAGGTGAATATTGGATAAATACCGGTGATTTATTTACAGAAGATAAAAACGGGTTTTTATATATAGTGGATCGCGTAAAAGATATTTATAAAAATATTCGCGGGCAGACAATTGCTCCGGCATTTATTGAAAAAAAGTTTGAAGAAATACCGGGATTAAAACGGGCATTTCTCGTAGGAGATATGAAACCATATAACTCATTATTGATCGTTCCGGATTTTGATGAACCATTTATTAAACAAGCTGAATCGCAGAAAAAATTAAAGAGCTACTTCGGCACTTTAATTTCAGCAGTTAACAAAAGTTTAAATCC
>CAZRMA010000124.1:0-1720 GCA_964600655.1 uncultured Ignavibacteriaceae bacterium | reverse complement strand
CTAAATCTCATTTAGTCAACAAAGTTAGCAACACAAAACTCACAGTTAAAAAATCACATCATACAGGTAGAATAAAAATAGGAGACTTTGAATATGTTGCAAAAAATTTAGAGGTGGATATTTCAGTCTTTATTCTACAGCCCATCCTCTGGCTCGGGAATAAAGAATTAATTGAATTTTTTGTTTGTAAAGAAGAATGGGAATCAGACTTTTCGGGAATATCTTCACAGATATTTGTTCAGCATTCAAAAAATAATTCTTCTTCAAATATTGAATTAAAAAACGCTGAGAAATTTGATGAGAAGATTAAAAAATTAAATTCCTCTATTATTAAATCGTTGTACGGAAATGAAAAGCAAATTTTAGAAGCATTAGATGAAATAGATGTTCTTCTTATAAAATGCGAACACAAAATTATTAATTTATTGAGCAGACGGCTTGAAGCTCTGGCAACCCATCCCAAATTTAGCGTAAGAAGCAAGGCTTACAAAATATTGCTTTTTAATAAGCCGGATATGGATTATAATAAGTATCTTCCGGCTTTTATTAATTCAGGCCTTCCATTCTTAAATAAAAAAGTCATTGAAAATATTTTCAGCAATAACTTTGAAAGTTTTAATTTGGATGCTTTTAGACAGCGTTTAGAGGCATACAGAAAAGGCTTAACCTGGCCTGCAAATGAGGAAACACGTGAACAATTCAAACGCATTCTTGAGCTTATCATAAACTATGTTCATAAAAATCCTTCTTCGTATCCTGAAGTAAGATTTGAATTAATTTCATGGATTCTGCTTAAACAGGATAGCGCACTTTCAAATTATGCTTACGAAATATTTAATCAGCTTGCCAAATGGTATGAAGGCAAATTTCATTTAAGCCAATATGAAAAATCAATTTCCAACTGGAAACAAAAAGTAATTTATCAGGATAGAATCTCAAATGACGAAAAAAAACGAATTGAAAAAATTTTATACCGTTCTACTTTTTTAAAGGAAGCTTTTATTTTAATCTTTAATCAAACTCATTTTGATTTGAAAGAGGTAATAGACGAAGGAATTTTTATTTCAACTATTTCCGCTTCAGCAAATAGATTTTTGTATAGAATTAGTGTGAATACTAAAAACTATAAACATTACGATTTGATTATCCTAATAAAGCCTGATATAACCAGGAAAGAAGTTTTAGAAACAATTTATTTGATGATCAAAATTTCAAGCAGCAAAGAAGGCATATCGGTTTTACCGCGCCTTGGTAATTTCAGATCAAAACTTGGAGTTATTTCCTTCGCATTTATAAATGATTTAAATGTTTGGGAAAGAATAAGAATGTGGAATTCAAATCTTTCGTTATTTAAAAAGAAAGACTATGAATTTGAACTTAAGCTTCTTTTCATACGCGGTATGGGAGCTTTCTTTAAGGTGTTAAAAAACAGCGACTATTCAGTGTTTCCAGGAAATTTTTCTCCTTCTAATGCGGTCGTTCCTGAAAATCATTTTAAAAGAGGGGCACTTATTATTTCAATTGCCGGCTGGACAAATTACAAAAACTCTAAAGAATTTTTCCTTCATCTATATAATAACTTTTACCAACAGAC
Source organism: uncultured Ignavibacteriaceae bacterium (assembly GCA_964600655.1). Lineage (GTDB taxonomy): Bacteria > Bacteroidota > Ignavibacteria > Ignavibacteriales > Ignavibacteriaceae > CAVSWT01. Next base: position 126 of record CAZRMA010000124.1, on the reverse strand, counting down.
TTATGCTCATTATACATCTTCCAGGGGTTTAATAAAAGTTAGTTGGTTATTTGATTCATGCCTTGAAGCTTTAGGAGAAAAAGAAGGCTGCGCATTTCTTACCGAATTTGCAAATAATTCAAAAAA
>CAZRMA010000123.1:0-9717 GCA_964600655.1 uncultured Ignavibacteriaceae bacterium | reverse complement strand
TCAGCCAATAACTCAGAATATCTTTTAGCAACATTTCGCCTTGCATCTGTCCAATTATTAAGATGATTCAGTTTGACACCTAAAACAGCTCCTTGAATTCCGTCCATCCTATAGTTATGCCCGAATATTTCGTGATCATATTTTTGCATAGCACCGTGATCACGAATCATTTTTACTTTTTTAGCAATTTCATCATCATCAGTAGTAACTGCCCCGCCTTCACCATAGGCACCTAAATTTTTACCTGGATAAAAGCTGAATGAAGCTGCAGTGCCAATTCTGCCAACTTTTTTACCTTTATATTCTGCAATATGAGCCTGTGCACAATCTTCAACTAAAAATAAATTATGTTTAGTTGCAATTTCTTTAAGTGAATCCATATCAGCTGGTTGACCATACAAATGAACCGCAACTATGGCCTTTGTTTTAGTTGAAATAGCCTTCTCGACCTTCTGAGGATCAATGTTATATGTATCTTTATCCACATCAACAAAAACAGGACGTGCCCCACAAAGAGTAGCTCCCCATGCTGTTGCAATAAAAGTGTTCGCAGGCATAATGACTTCATCTCCAGGCCCTATACCTAATGCCCATAACACTAAATGATTTCCGTCAGTTCCTGAGCTTACTCCTAAACAATGTTTAACATCATGTGTTTTCGCAAATTTATCTTCAAAATCAAAAACTGCTTTGCCTAAAACAAATGAAGAGTTTTCAATCACATTTTGAATAGACGGAGTTACTTCATCCTTAATTGTTTCATATTGTGCTTTAAGATCTAAAAAGGGTACCTGCATTTAGTTTTGACCTTTGAATGATTTACTTATAAATAGATTGATATTTTATGCCGTTTGGGATTTATTTAGCTGAACTTGAGATTTATTAAAACTTTCTATTGCCTCTTCCTGTGAATTAAAAGTTTCAAATATTCTAAATAACCTTGCTAGTTCAAAAAGTGCTCTAGCTGATTGATGCAATTCAACCAATTTTAAATCTCCATTTAAAGCACTAACTTTTCTTAATGAAACTACTAAGGTTCCCATGAATGTTGAGTCAACAAATTCGCACATAGCTAAATCTACAATAATTTTTCTTTCCCCGATGTCGATTCCATCAAATAGGATTGATTTTAATTCTTTGGATTCCTTTAAAGTTGCCCTCGAAAAGTTGACTCGCACAACCATTACATCTTTTATACGCTCTACTGTAAAATCCATTTTTATTACTCCACAATGTTAAAGTTTTAAGCAATTAAGAATCTATATGCTCAAAGAATCTTAATATTTTAATATAATTGCCAATTAGAATGCCAAATGTGAATACCTATAAAAAATTAAAATAATTAGCTTTTTCTTAATTTTTTGTTAACTATTCAAAATTAAACTGTTTCAAAATAGGACGAAGTGTACGTTTAATCATTTGTATTCTTTTATTTATTATCTTCACTTTTATAAAAATCTATAATTAAATGTATCTCACTAACCAGTTTTTTATTTAGATTTTCAATGCTATCCACATAAGAGACCAATTCATTAGGTAGTTTTTCTTTCCTTAGCAGTGAAAGATAGCCCAAAATTTCAAAGACCCTTGAATGAACACTATGAGATATTGCTTCATCGAACTTCAAGTTTTTAATAAGTTTTAAAAGATCATCGTCAGATGAATTCATGATCTATCTTTTGTTAGTTGATGGATTCAGCAATAATTCTATTTAAATCAGGAAAACTTAATTGTCTTCCTTCATATTTTAATTTGCCAATTAGGTAGGAATTCTCCTTTTCCGGTAATATTCTAAGTGCATTAGTTTTAAATTCAATATCAATTGTAATAATTTCTTTAATTTTATCAACAAAAAAACCTATTTTCTTATCAATTAATTCTATAATTAAAATTCTAGTATCTTTATTTAAATTCAGACTTATTTGCCCTATACCGCCAAATTTATAGAGATCTATTATTGGAATTAGAATTTCGTCTATTTTAATTTTTTTTGTCTCAATTGGGTTTAAGTTTAGCCCATCTTCTAATTCATTTGGATTGATAATTGCAGATACATCATTTATATCCAGACAATACTCATTGTTATTAATTTCAAATATCACCAAACCTGTTAAATTGTCTACTATTGTAGCGGGGTTTGCCATATTTAGCCTTTAATGTAGTTTAATTAATAATTAAGTAGATCTATAATTTATTTTTTGATATAGACAATTTAGGTGCCAATAAATTAATACTTAAAAACTAATAAATATTAAAGGTTTTCTATTTAATAACTAAACGGGGTTAAATTTCTTAACCAAAGAAAAAATAATAATAACCAAATTTATACTATATTTATCAATAATTTTCTGATGATGGATTAAGAAATAATTAAATTTATTTCAAATTAATCACCTTTTTCAGTTAGACCGTAGATATGGATTTTATTGTATAAGGTAGGTTTCGAAATGCCTAAAACTTTGCATGCGGTTTGCTTATCCCATTTGAGATGATCTAACACTATTTGAATATGTTTTTTTTCGACATCCGCCAATGTCAATGATAAGACATCTTCGTTTTCCTCATTGATAGGCTTCGATAAAGGCTGATTTCTCAGTAAAATATTTTCTCTTTCAAGAACATCACCCTTAGAAAGAACAACAGCCTGAAGTAGAATGTTCTCTAATTCTCTGACATTACCAACCCATTCATTGTTTTGCAGCATTTCCATTACTTCATATGGTATTTTTTTAACATTTTTATGAAGATCTTTATTTATTTTTTTTAGAAAATAGATTACCAAGCTGGGTATATCGTCCTTTCTTTCCCGTAAAGGAGGAACATCTATTGTAAAAACCTTTAATCTATAAAATAAATCTTCCCTAAACTTCCCTTCTTTAACCAAATCATTTAAATTTCTATTAGTGGCTGCAACTACCCGAGAATTCATTGGGATTGTAACTTCTCCCCCTACTTTTTCAAATTCCCTTTCCTGCAATACGCGGAGTAATTTAACCTGTAAGTTAGGTGTGATTTCAGATATTTCATCTAAAAAAATAGTGCCTTCACCAGCTAATTCAAATTTTCCCTTTTTATCTCTTATTGCCCCAGTGAATGATCCTTTAACATGGCCAAATAATTCACTTTCAAGCAAAGACTCAGATAATGCAGTGCAATTAACAGCAACAAAGGGGTGGTGTTTTGTAATTCCCGTATAATGAATTACTTTGGTGATTAATTCTTTACCGGTTCCACTCTCACCTTCGATTAAAACGTTAACTCTTGTAGATGATATTTTTCCAATTTTTTTAAATATTTCTCTCATTGATTGAGTTCTTCCAATTAAGCTATTTTCATAGTTTATCTCGGTATCATCCTCGGTGAGTGCGGTAACCAACCGGTCACTTAATCGTCTACTTTCCAAAGCTCTTTTTATAACCGCATTGAATCTTGATAGCTCTAAAGGTTTTTCAATGTAATCATAAGCCCCTAGTTGCATAGCAATTATTGTAGATTTCATATCTTCAAAAGCAGTCATTAGTACAACCTGATTTTTCACATCTAATTCTTTAGCTTTTTTAAGCACGTCTATACCTGTTAATCCAGCCATTTTCAAATCTGAAAGTATTAAATCGGGTTTCTCTTCTCCGATTAGCTGAATTCCCGCTTCCCCGTTATTTGCAACAATAACTTCATAACCAATTTCGGTTAAATATAATTGTAAAGTTTCGCGGATTGAATCATCGTCATCAATTACTAATATTTTTTCCATAATTAATTTTCTAAATTAAACGTAATTTCAAAAATAGTGGAGCCTTGTTTAGATGATAAAAGTTTTAATTTACCATGATGTTGTTCAATAATTTTTTGAGAAATTGGCAAACCTAATCCGGTACCTGAAGATTTAGTTGTGAAGAATGGTTCGAATATATTTATGCTTTCATCAAACCCTGGTCCATCATCCATAATAGTTATAGATGCTTTTTCTGTTTGTTCATCCAAAGTTATTGTTATAATGATTTTACCATTTTCATTTATTGATTCAATTGCATTTTCAATTAAGTGCAGAAAAGCTGATTGTAATTTTTGATAATCTCCCATTATTATACAGTCATTCAAATCGGTTTTAAATTCAATTTTTCTTTCAGCTAAAATTGGTTCTAAAAAATCTCTAATATTGTTAATTAAATTGGCTAAATTGACGTTTGAATTAATGAGCTCAACCTGGCGAGAGTATTGCAGCACATTGCGTAAAAGTTTGTCTAGCCGTTTTACTTCTTTTTGTATAATAGAAAACGACTTCTTTTTTGATTCTGGCAAATCCAAACTTTTGGAAAGCATATCGATATTCATATTTATTGAAACTAATGGGGTTTTTATTTCATGTGATAAAAATGCCGTCATTTTTCCAATTGCAGCTAACTTTTCCGAATTTCTTAAATCTTCTTCAGCTTTAATTTGAATAGAGATATCCCGAAAGATACCCAGCAGAAGTGATTTACCATTTTCAAACTGAATTATGGAATTGGATAAATCCAGAGTCACCGATTTACCAGAACGCAACATTCTATTTGCTCTTCTATTTTTCGCAAAATTGTGATTAAAAAAATTCTTTTGATATTCTAAAAGCATTAACGCGCCTTCTTTATTGGTTTTCTCCGAATATACTTCATAATATGGTCTGCCAATAATATCTTGTTTAGTCACATCAAAAATATTACAAAAGGCTGTATTAACTGCTGAAACTATACCTTTTGAGTCCGTAAGCCTCATACCGTCATTAGAATTTTCCCATACTGAACGAAACTGCATCTCGGAGTATTTTAATGCTTCCTCAGCTTGTCTTCTAGTGGAAATGTCTCTGACAACACCCACATAAGCCTTGGGTTTTTTATCTTGATCGAAAATTAAAGAAGCACTTATTTCAGCAGGAAATGGTTCGTCATTCTTTTTAATTAAAATATATTCTCTATTTCTGATAGTGTGCTGTCTAATCAAATGTAATGCTTCCCTCTTAAATTCCTTTCTATGATAAGGGGAGACAAAATCAATTGCATTTAATCCTATTGTTTCGTCGGGATTGTTGCATGCAAATAATGCAGCAACATGATTATTACTCATCATTATCCTGCCATTAAGATCAATTAGTACTATTGCATCAGGGGAAGTTTCAACTAAACTTTTGTATAACTCAACACTTTGGCGCCTTTCATCTTCAGCTAATTTTGTTTCTGTTATATCTTCAGCAAGACCTACAATTTGAGTCACTTTATTATTCCCATCTTTAACAGGAAAGCCCCTATCTCTTATCCATTTTAATTTTCCATCGTCGCGAATTATTCTGTACTCAATAAAATATCCATTTTCTTGCTGATCTTTCAAAGCAGCCTTAACCTTTTGTAGATCCTCAGTATGAATTATATCCATCCACGAACTAGGTTCGTCATATAAGCTCTGGCAAGTCCTTCCCCAAAGTTCCTCGTAAGTGTGGCTCACATAAATTTGTTGTTTATTCTTGCCATCTATCGAGATAATATGGAAGACTTCATTAATATTTTCAATTAAACTCCTAAATCTTTCTTCGCTATTTTTTAATGCTTCCTCAACTTTTTTCCTTTGTGAGATATCTCTAAAAATTGTGAGAAGAAGCGGCCGTTCCATTAAGTGATTGTTTTTATCACTATACGAATCAATAAAACTATTTATAACTTCAACAAATATATTTTCCCCCTTTTCTAATTTTATATTTGTTTCGAATACATGGTCAAATTTTCGTTCGCGGAATTTCGTTTGATATACTTCTAAACCTTCTTCTTTTATATTTTTCTCAGTTTCAGCATAAATACAATTGAAATATTTTCCTATTAAATTCTTTTCATCCTCCCCAACAAGTTTGCAATAAGCTTCATTTACCAAAACAATATTTCCTATTTCGTCAGTTAACCGCATACCCTCCAATGAATTCTCCCACACTGATCGAAATCTTTGTTCAGATTTTTTTATTTCAGTTTGTGCTTTTTGAATATTAGTTACATTTCTAATAACTGTAACAATTTTGTTATCGATAAAGGGTAAAAGCCGAGCTTCAAAAAAATTCACTTCACCTTTTTTTGATATCGAATAATCGATTATGGACAACTTATTAGATTTTGCAGAATCAAACACTGCTTTATAAAATTTTTTACTTATATCCAAAGGCAAGATATCTTCAATTTTCTTCCCGGTTAAATCTTCTTGAAGAAAATGAAAATCATTAAGGGATGTAGATTTAGAATCTATTATGGTTCCGTCAAAGCTTAAAATGATTAATACATTTGGCAGCACTGTAAATATTGCATTAAGCTTTGCATTTGAATCTAATAACTCAGCGTCAATAGATAAATCTGAATTTCTTTGGTTCTTCAATGGTAAAAATTTAATATTATTTTTCGTCTTAAAATTCTGTTGTTTCATTAAATCTAAATGTTTTAAGTATAAAAATTTCATTTAGAAAGGTAAAAGAACAGCCAAGCTACAGAATTTATTTTTAGTTTTTTGATTTTTAGATCATACATAATTTAATAAAAAAAACTCTCTCTTTATATAGAATATCTCTAGTAAAATCATTAAAAATAATAGTCATTAATAGAAAATTTAGGAATGGAGTTTTGATTAAAAGTAAGCGTCAATAATGATTTCAAAAAGTACACTTTCAAGTGGGCGCTATCAAGTGTATACTTATGCGGTATGAGGGGATCTGAAATCTTATATGACGCTCACAATAATTTTAAGCAGTTAATTTGATTCGCAAAAACCTTTTGTCTTTTGAAAGTATAAAAAAGAATAAATCGTTTCGTAAACTAACAATTTCATAATTTTTACAATTGTGAAAATAAAACTTTGACGAGAATAAATAAAGCACAAAAATATTTACATCAATTGTTCAAAATTAAGAACACTAGTTGATTGAACTTTCAATATTTTCTTGCCAATGCTTCTGGAGAGTGATATCTCTTATTAGAACAACCCTTACATTTCTTTCGGCCAGAGTTAATGAATAGGAAGTAATCTGCATTTCACAAAAATGGCCGTTCTGATCGTAGTGTTTCCAAGAGTTAATATAGTCAACATATTGTGTTAATTTAGGTAATATTTTGACCATATTATTCTTTTGAAAATTTGAATTTCTATTTTTTAATTCATTTAACAAATCATTACGCGAAAGTCCGTAGAATCTTAATGCGGAATTATTCGCACCTAATATTTCTAAACTTTCTTCGTCATAAATAATAGTAGGAGTAGTGATACTTCCGTAGACAATATTAAATTTTCTTATTAAATCTTTGGCTAAATATGATTCTAATTTGCTTTTGTTATTTAGCCTTTGACTGTTCATTAAGATATATCTCCTAAACGAATTGATTTTTACAAAGATTACTTATGATGGGAACTAATTTTGTACCAAACTCGGATTTGGTTAAGAATGCATCCGCTCCCGCAGATTTTGCGAGATTTGAGTACTCTGGCGTGTCGTATAATGTGACGATTACAATTTTTACTGATACATTTTGGGATTTTAATAGTCTAGTAACTTGCAAGCCACCTATGCCGGGCATCGATAAATCAAGTAATAAAATATCTGGTTTCAACTCATAATATTTTTCTAAACCTTCTTCACCGGAAAGTGCAGTTCCAACTATTTTGAATTGAGTTTGAGAATTAAAATAATTTGACGCGGATTGTAAAAATGCTTTATTATCATCCACCAAAAGAATTGTCGGTTTAATTATATACCTCTCAGTTTCGTCATTAATATTAATAATTTGTCTACTTATTAATTTGAAACTATCGTAACAACTATGGAATTGCAATCGGGGATTTCCTTAATTTATTTTACTATAAAAGTTAAACAATTGCCGAACTTATCTAATTGAAATAATTTTTATAACTAACAAACAATATCTATAACATTATCTCTCGGAAGAAACCATTCCTGTTCTTATTGCATATCTTACTAATCCTGCTACATCATGAATAGCTACCCTATTCATTAGTTGAATCCTGTGAGTTTCCACAGTTTTAACACTTACATTCAACTTGCCTGCAATTACTTTTGTTGAATTGCCTTCTGCAATTAGTTGAAGTATTTCTCTTTGTCTTGGAGTTAATTTAGTATACATATTTGGTTCTTCTTCTGTCTCGAGGTCCAAATTATTTACTCTTCTCAGATAATCATGAACAACGTGTTTTGAAATTGCCGGACTTAAATATGTTTCCCCACGCGCTACAGCATGAACTGCAATATCCAACTCACTTGGGGCAGAATCTTTTAAGAGATAACCAGAAGCACCGGCTTTCAAAGCTTGAACTACATACTCTTCATTCGCATGCATTGATAGAATCATAACATCAATATCAGGGTATTCTTTGGATAACCTTGCCGCAACTTCCAAACCGTTTAATTCAGGCATAGCAATATCTAGTAAAACCATGTCCGGTTTTGTTTCTTCCACTATTTTTAAAGTTTCCCTGCCGTTATCTGCTTCTGCAATTACTTCAATGTTATTCATATTTTGAAGCAGATTTCTTATCCCTGCTCTAACTAATGTATGATCATCAGCTAATACTATTCTAATTGGTTTCATTTTTTTCACCTATTATTTATTTTCGTTCAAAGGAAAGCTCGCAATTATTTTTGTACCGTTCTCAGGTGAAGAATAAATAGACAGCTCACCTCTTGCAAGTTCAACTCGTTCCTGCATACCTAAAACACCGATACTATTTCCATTCAATGCTTTTTTCCTAACTTCAATTACGTTAAATCCTTTTCCGTTATCTTTAATTTCTATATTTAATTCATGATCGACTATTTTTATTTCAATTTTAACATTTTTAGCCTCAGAGTGCCTTATTACATTATTTATAGCTTCTTGTACAACTCTATAACAAGTAATTTCCACTTCCGGAGATAGCTTATTGTCTAAATTGATTGAATTCATTTTAATATCTATTCCGGATCGTTGGGATTGTTTATTAAGATACCATCCTAACGTTGGAATTAAACCCAAATCATCCAGCATCGATGGGCGCAAGTCCAAAGATAGATTCCTAACTAGTTGTAGAGAATGTTCAACTAGCTCAACACTATCTACAAGGTGGGACTTAAGCTTTTGAGATCTAGTGATTTTATTTACAGATTGAAGATTAATTTTGATTGCAGTTAATGTTTGTCCTATTTCATCATGAAGTTCGCGTGCTATTAGCCGCCTTTCACTTTCTTGTGCTTCAATCAATTTCCGTGATAAGATTTTGAGCCTATCCTGCGCAATAGTTATTTTATTAAATAACCTTTCCCTTTCCTCTTCTACTTTTTTTCTTTCAGTAATATTGCTGCAAATAAATTGTACTACATTTTCACCTTTATAATAAAAAGGCATTGCAGTTGCTTCAATGTAAATTAGCGATCCATCTAACTTTTTCGCTTTTAACTCCATTATTGGAGTTTTTTCATTGGCAGCTAAATTCTTTATATCATTTGAAATGGTTTTATAGTTTTCTGGATAAATAAAATCATACAAATATTTTCCTACTATCTCACTCTGATTTTCTGCCCCAAATAACTCAGCTCCTGCCGCATTAATAAATACAATTTTTTCATCATTTATAATCCCGATAGTATTTGGAGAAAGTTCAACAAGCTGTCTGTACCTTTCCTCGCTCTCTTTAATTGCTTCATCGGCATGCTTTCTTTCAGTTATA
>CAZRMA010000122.1:0-9738 GCA_964600655.1 uncultured Ignavibacteriaceae bacterium | reverse complement strand
ATCGCTATTATTCTTTTTTAGATCGTTCAATGCATTCTTTGGGCACTGAAATATCATATGCTAACGTTTGGAGTAGTGATAGTACAATAATGTTTGGACATAATTCAGAATATATTTTCGAAATGAATATATATACATTAAAAATTGATACTGTCCTTTCCTTATCTCAATATAATAACATCAGTTCCTTTGAGTATAATGCTATTTCTCAGATAATAGCCTACGGTGTAGAATATGACTCTCTTAATCTTTTTAACCCTCAATTACATCTTTTTAATAAAGAAACTGGGGTAGATTCAATTATTTTTTCAATTAATAATACTGATTGTGCCGGTTCTCCTGTTGCCATTACATGGATAAAATGGGATACAGAAGCCAATAAAATAGCTTTTTTTATCTATGATGGTACGGCTCCTTTGACTGGAATATCTTTTTATGATTTAGATTCTTCTAAGACATTCGAAGTAACGGAATGTAAACATTACCCTCTTAAAGAATTGTTAAGCTGGTATAGCAAAGACACTCTTATTTACCTTCATTTTGATTATGAATATTGGAACGCATACCAATTATATGGCATACCTATAAAAAAAATTACTTCAGTTAGGGATGATATTCTGGAGACAAGTGACTTTTATTTATATGGAAATTATCCAAATCCATTTAATCCAATAACAACAATATCATACAAACTTCCAAGAATATCTGATGTTGAATTAAAGATATATGATATACTTGGCCATGAAGTTAAGTCATTTGTTATCTCTTCGCAATCTGCCGGTACTCAGAATATAGTTTGGGATGGCACGAACAATTACAATGAACATGTATCAAGTGGTATTTATATCTATAGATTCAAAGCTATTTCAAGGGAAGGAAAGAATGAAGTATTTGTGAAATCGGCCAAGCTGATTATGCTGAAATAAATGTTATAAACTAATAACGGGATCTTTACTGGATCCCGTTTTTAATATTTTTGTAAAAGGTTACTTTTAAATATAATATTATTTTTTAGATTTCTTCGCAAATCTTGCTCTCATCCCCATTTCTCTATCTAACAAAAATAATCCGTTTTTATTATCTCCGACTAACTTCATTCTTTCTAATAATTTTATTGATGTAGCTTCTTCTTCAACTTGCTCACTTACAAACCATTGCAGAAAATTATTTGTTGCATAATCTTTTTCAGTCATGGAAATTTCAACCAAATCATCAATAGATTGAGTAACTTTTTGTTCCTGTTTAAGCATATCTTGAAAAACTTCTAAAGGTGTTTTCCAGGTTAATTTTGGTACATCAATCTTTTGAAGAGTTACTTTCCCGTTTACTTGATGAATGTAATCAAAAATTTTCATGGCGTGGCTTGTTTCCTCTTGCGATTGTAATCTCATCCAGCTCGCAAATCCTGATAAATTATCTGCTTCGAAATATGCTGCCATTGCTAGATACGCATACGATGAATAAAGTTCTTCATTTAATTGCTTATTTAAAGCTTTTAACATTTTTTCTTTTACCATAGTACATCCTCTGTGATTTTATTAGTTAGATTTTATTTGTTTGATTAATTGGTTTCAAATGTAGTTATTTGTTTACTGTGCTTCAATAAAATTTCTGCATTATTTAATAATATTTCTCGCAATTATCATTTAATAAGAAAATATTCGAAACCGGATTTAATAGACTAATTTAATGCGAAAAGTGTTGTCATCACTAATTTCTAACCTTTTAATTCGATTGATAATTCAGTATATTTGCCCACTAAAAATGGGATATTAATCACATTCTAATAATATAAAATAAACCTATGCTAAGTTTAAAAAATCTAAATAACGAACAAAAAAATGCAGTAGAGTACATTGACGGTCCAGCAATGATCGTTGCAGGGGCAGGATCTGGAAAAACCAAAGTATTAACGTATAAAGTAGCTTATCTGCTCGAAAACGGCTATGAGCCGGAAAGCATTTTAGCATTAACTTTTACTAATAAAGCCGCAAATGAGATGAAGGAAAGAATTGTTGAGTTAGTAGGTGCAAAAGCTAATTCAATTTGGATGGGTACTTTTCATTCCATTTTTGCCAGAATTTTACGAACAGAAGCCTCTAGCATTAATTACAAAACAAATTTTTCAATTTATGACGCTGAAGATTCTCTTTCTATGGTTTCAAATATTCTCAACGAATTTAATATCGATATTGAAGGAGTAACAGCAAATTCTATTAGGCATCGAATCAGTTTTTTGAAAAATCACATGATTATGCCCCCTGAATTCAAAAAACATCATATCAATACTTTTATAGATGAAAAAATTTCAGAGGTTTATATTGAATACCAGAAAAGACTGGTTGTAAATAATTCTATGGATTTTGACGATTTGCTCTTAAATCCGATTAAACTTTTTAATGAGGATCCAAAAATCCACCAAAAATATCAAAAGAGATTTCAATATTTGTTAGTTGATGAATTCCAGGATACAAATAAAGCTCAGTATGAATTATTAAAAATGCTTGTTAATAAGAAGGGAAACATTGTAGTTGTCGGCGATGATGCGCAAAGTATTTACAGCTGGAGAGGCGCTAACATCGGAAATATGCTGGACTTTGAAAAAGATTTTCCAAAACATAAATTATTTAAGCTAGAACAAAATTACCGTTCTACAAAAACTATTTTAAAAGCAGCAGATTCTGTTATAAAGAATAATAAAGATCAAATTATTAAAACTCTTTGGACAGAAAATAATGACGGCGAACTTCTAACATTGGTAAAATGCTCTGACGAAAAAGATGAAGCTGCGCAAATTGCAAAATACATAAAGAAAGAAATTTCCAAGAAGAAAATATCCTTGAAAGATTTTGCAATTCTTTACAGAACTAATGCTCAATCGCGTGCTTTGGAGGATGCTTTTAGAAGAGAGAAAATGCCTTATAAAATTATTGGCGGAGTTGAATTTTATAAACGAAAAGAAGTTAAAGATATTGTTGCTTATTTAAGAGTGATAGCAAATCAAAATGACGAAGAAAGCCTACTGCGAATAATGAATTTTCCGCAAAGAGGAATTGGAAGCACAACCGTTACCAGGATGACTGCTTTTGCTCGAAAGCTTAATCTAACATTATTTGAAACGATGACACGAGTTTTTGAAGTAATTGATATTAAAGAGCGAATTCAAAAAAATGTCAAAGGCTTCAAAGTTTTGCTGGATAAATACATTGGATTAAAAGATAAGCTTTCGGTGGGCGAACTTTCGCGCGCGTTGGTGGATGAATTAGGAGTTCTTCGAATGTTTAAACAAGAAAATACTCCCGAGTCTTTACAAAGATTGGAAAACGTGAATGAGCTTCTCTCAGCTTTGAGCGAATTTTCTACCACAAATAAAAATGCAAAGCTCGAACAATATCTTGAAGAAGTTTCCTTAATTTCAGATATCGATCTTTATCACGAGGGAAGTAATGTAATAACTCTTCTTACCATTCACAGTTCCAAAGGATTGGAATTCCCGATTGTATTTATCTCGGGCTGTGAAGAAGACATTTTTCCTCTTTCAAATAAATTCAGCAGCGATGCAAGTATAGAAGAAGAAAGAAGATTATTTTATGTTGCTGTAACCCGTGCTCAGGAAAAAGTTTATTTATCACACGCTCGATCAAGATACCGATTCGGAGAGGTGGCTTATCAAAGCCGTTCTCGATTTATTGATGAATTAGATGAAAAAACTTATACTGAAATTAATGGCAGCATCGGAAGAAAATCTAATCGTAAAACAAAGAAAGAACAGTATTACGAATATTTTGAAAAAGTTGATTATGAAGATTTCAACCAGGATAATAAAACTCTTCGTCCTGGCAGCAGAGTAATGCATGATAAATTCGGTCTTGGGAAAGTTACTATGGTAACAGGTGCTGGTGAGATGCAGAAAGCTACTGTTGTGTTTGAAGGAAATAACGTTAAACAATTGATGCTTAAATTTGCAAAGCTAAAAGTTCTTTGATTATATAGTTAATTGTATGCTGTATGGAGATACTTTCAAAGAGATCTTATAATGTCACATTGTCCGCCCCCGGCGGATTGTCGAAGTGTGAATTAATTGAAAAATGTCAGACTTCGACAGGCTCAGACTGACAAATTCTGCTTTGTGCAAATAAAGCAGTTGTTAATTTTTGTTTTGAAAATGAGTTCTTAAAAAAAATAAATTAAATCTATCTATAGAGAATAGATGTAAAAAGTAACCAGGAGTAATAACATGTCTATTGCACCAAAAAAATTAGCGATCTTAGTTGGCGGCGGACCCGCGCCGGGAATAAATAGTGTTATAGGTGCAGCTACAATTCGAGCTGCCCTTGAAGGTGTTGATGTGATTGGAATAAAGGACGGCTTTAAATGGATAATGCAAGGTGATATTTCACATACAAAGGACTTAACCATTCATAATGTAAGCCGCATTCATTTTAGAGGCGGATCTTATATTGGTATTGCCAGAAATAATCCTACCAAAGAAAAAAAGCATCTTGAAAATACAGTAACTTCACTTTTAAGATTAAACGTTGATAAGTTAATAACTATCGGCGGTGACGATACTGCTTTTAGCGCTTTAAAAGTTGAGGAAATGGCTGCAGGTAGAATTAAAGTTGTACACGTTCCTAAAACAATTGATAACGATCTTGATCTTCCGCATGGTATTCCAACTTTTGGATTTCAAACTGCCCGTCACATCGGAGTTGAAGTTGTAAAAAATTTAATGGTTGATGCCCAAACTACTTCCCGTTGGTATTTTGTTGTTTCGATGGGAAGAAAAGCCGGGCATTTAGCATTGGGTATTGGAAAAGCAACCGGTGCAACACTAACTTTAATTCCCGAAGAGTTCAGCAATACTTCAATTGGATTTTCACATGTCGTTGATGTTTTAGTTGGAGCGATTATTAAACGACAGAGCTACGGCAGAACGGATGGTGTTGCAATTTTAGCCGAAGGTTTGGTTGAACATCTTGATCCAAAAGATATGGAAAAACTGATGAACGTAGAAAGAGATGCACATGACAATATTAGGATTGCTGAAATAAATTTCGGTGAAATATTAAAATATAAAGTTCAGGAAAGATTAAAAGATTTCGGACTCAAAGCCACCATTGTTGCTAAGAATATTGGTTATGAATTACGATGTGCCGATCCTATTCCTTATGACATGGAGTATACAAGAGATCTAGGATTTTCTGCCGCTCAATTTGTTCTTACCGGGGGTAATGGGGCAATGGTGTCAATTCAAAATGGACACTTCGTTCCAATGTTTTTCAAGGATATTATCGATCCTAAAACAAAAAGGACAAAAGTCAGAATGGTTGATCCCAGCTCCGAGTCATTCTATATTGCAAGAAGATATATGCTTCGACTAAATAAAGCAGATTTTGAAGACCCGCATGAATTAGCAAAATATGCAGCAACTTGTGGAATATCTTTGGAGGAATTTAGAAAGCAATTTTACTATTTAATTGAAAAAGATTTACTCTATAAAAATATTGAGGAAGGAAGTTTCAATTTATCCGCTAGTGAAACGAACGAAGCATTTAGGCCTGTTGAAACAGGAAGTATTAATGATGATGAAAATCATATTAATGGTATTCCTCATTAATAATTAACTTAAAGCAGAGAAAATTGAAGATGACATCTCTTTAACATGGATGTCATCTTTTTTTTTTGCACCAAATTAATCTTCAATTTTATAAATCTTTGATGCTTTTTCTGCCGATGTTACAATTCCTTTAATCATTGCAGAACTAAAGCCAAAGTGTTCCATTTGATTTAAACCGGAAATAGTAATACCACGGGGTGTCGTAACCTTATCAACTTCGCTTTCAGGATGACCTTTTCGCTGTAACAGAAGTGCAGCCGCTCCTTTTGCCGTTTGTGCGGCCATCTGTAGCGCCTCTTCAGAATGGAATCCAATTTCAATACCGCCTTGTGACGCTGCTCTGATTGCACGTAGAAAAAAAGCAATTCCGCAGGCACATAATGCGGTTGCAGGTACCATTAGTTCTTCTTCAATTACTAAAGTTTTACCTACCGAGTCAAATATATTTTTCGAAATTTTTAAAGCATCGTCGGATTTATTATCAGAAGATAGGCATGTCATTGATTCTTGTATTGCTATTGCAGTATTGGGCATCGCACGTATAACCGGCACATCTTTTCCCAATAATTCTTTTATGGCTTTAATGCTTGCCCCTGAGACGACAGAAATAATAATATGGCTTTGTGTAATTTCATTTTTAATTTCATTAAGAAGTTCGTCGAGCTGTTTGGGTTGTACTGCAATCACTATGATGCTTGAATATTTAACAGCTTCATGATTATCGGCAGTTACTTTAAATCCTTTAGCTTCATATTCTTTTAAGAATTCAATGTGTTTTCTGGTAATATAAATATTGCCGGCTGGAAACAATTTTGAATTTAATAATCCATTGGCAATTGACAACCCGATATTTCCACCACCGATGATGGCTGCGTTTTTATGACCTTCCATTATTTCCTCTCACGTAGTGTTCGATTTCGAAATTATTTATTCTTTAATAAAAACTCTTTTAAATCTTCAAACTTGTTAGATATCTTAATCGAATGTTTTTCCTTTTTCATACATCTTTCTAATTCATCGGGCAAGGTAATATCAACATTCAAAACTTTGTCGACAATATCTTTGAACTTTGCCGGGTGGGCTGTCTCTAAAATTACGCCGGAATTATCATTACCGTTTTCTTTATAATATCTTTTTAACCCGAGATAACCAACTGCGCCATGAGGATCAATTAGATAATTAAATTTATCTCTCACTTCTTTAATTGCTTCTTTAGTTTCGTCATCATTGAAACTATAGCTTTTAATTAAGGATTTTAAAACTTTATAATCTTCGCCAAATAATTTGTAAAGCCGCGCGAAATTACTTGGGTTTCCGACATCCATCGCATTAGAAATTGTTTTGACTGAAGCTTTTGGATTATATATCCCGGTCGATATGTAATTTTTAAATACATCATTTGAATTAACCGAAGCAATGAAATTCTTTACCGGCAATCCCATTTTGTAAGCGAACAATCCACCGGTTAGGTTTCCAAAATTTCCGCTCGGTACAGAAAAAATCGTTTGAGCATTTTTATTTTTTAATTGTGCATAAGCGGATATATAATAAAATGATTGGGGAATCAATCGTGCAATATTTATGGAATTAGCTGATGAAAGAATTAATTTAGTTTTGATATCTTCATCAAGGAAAGCTGTTTTAACCAATCTTTGACAATCATCAAAATTACCTTCCACTTCAAGTGCAGTAATATTTTCATCTAAAGTAGTTAACTGCTGTTCCTGTATTTTACTTACTTTATTATGCGGATAAAGCAGCACAACTTTTATTCCTTCAACCCTATAAAATCCATTTGCGACTGCGCTGCCTGTGTCGCCGGAAGTAGCAACTAAAATTGTAATTTGTTTCCCATCATTCAAATGAGAAAGTATATTAGCCATAAATCTTGCCCCGAAATCTTTGAATGCAAGAGTTGGCCCATGAAATAATTCGAGTATGTAATTTGAATCATCAAGCTTTACTAATGGGGCTTCAAAGCTAATTGATCTTGAAATTATTTCTCTAATATCACTGTCCGGTATCTCATCCTTTAAAAAAGATTTTGATACATTATATCCAATTTCTCGTAAATCGTATTTACTTATATTTTCCCAAAATCCTTTTGATAAAGTAGGAATAGTTTCAGGCATAAATAAGCCACCGTCATCAGCAATACCTTTTAGCACAGCTTCTTTAAATGAAACCGGTTCTGATTTTTTATTGGTACTGTAATACTTCATATTAAATTTAAGAAATTACTTTTGGCCCTATTTGATTAATTTTAGAAATGTAAAGGTCGCAATCGATACCAATTTCTATTAAAACTTTTTGCATCTGCTTGCCGGTTTTATCTGCAGTTTTTTTTGAATCACTTAATGCAAAGATGGATGGTCCTGACCCTGAGATGCTGCACCCGAGTGCTCCTGAATCTAACGCAGCCTGCTTAACCAAATCAAAACCAGGAATTAATATTGAACGAATTGGTTCAATAATAACATCTTCAAGAGAGCGTCCGATTAATTTATAATCTTTGTTCATAAGACCCGCAACTAAGGCCGCAACATTTCCCCATTGTTGAACTGCATCTGAAAGCAAGATTTGTTTCTTCAATACTTTTCTTGTATCGGCAGTATGAATTTCAATATCAGGGTGAACAATTGTGCAAAAAAGATTTTCCGGTACATCTATATTAATTACATCAAGTGGATGCAAGCTTCTTACAATAATAAATCCGCCGAATAAGGAAGCTGAAACATTATCGGCATGAGGCGTACCGCCGCAAGTTAATTTTTCACCTTCCAGAGCAAATGGAAGAAGCTCAGTTTTTGTTAACGGTTTCCCCAATATTTCATTTAAAGCAAATACACTTGCAACTGCACTGGCTGCACTTGAACCGAGTCCGCTGCCAAGAGACATTTTTTTACGAATTTCAATTTCAATTCCCTTTTTATAATCCAAATATTTGACAAGAGCTTTTAATGAGACACCCGCCGTATTTTTTTCTACAGATTTCGGAAGCTTGCCATGATCACCGGTAATTTTTGAAATAGTTATTCCCGGCTTTTCTTTAATCCTCAATACTAGTTCATCTCCTGGCCATTCAATAGCAAAACCCATCACATCAAAACCGCAGCTAACGTTTGTTACTGAAGCAGGAGCAAAAACTTTAATTTCTTTCTTCATAAGATATTTGGTTATAAATCAAAATAGTTTTGAGCTTTTAAAAGTTCTGCACAAAGAATGGCACCGCCGGCAGCGCCTCTATTTGTGTTGTGCGATAATATAACAAATTTGTAATCAAACAAAGGATCTTCACGAAGTCTTCCAATTGAAACAGCCATGCCCTTATCTAAATTTCGGTGAATACGCGGCTGAGGATATTTATCCTCTTCAAAATAATAAATAGGTTTCAAAGGAGCAGTTGGTAAATTTAATTTTTGCGGTTCGCTTTTAAATTCATTCCACGCTTTTTTAATTTCTTCAAGTGTAGCTTTCTTTTTTAATTTAACTTGAACGCATTCAAGGTGTCCATCAACAACGGCAACACGGTTGCATTGTGCACTTATTTTTAAATGCACATTTTCAATTGAGTTTGATTTTAAATTTCCTAAAATCTTTAGTGGTTCTGATTCAAGCTTTGGCTCTTCACCTGAAATAAATGGAATAACATTATCTATAATATCAAGACTTGAAATTCCCGGATATCCGGCTCCGGATAATGCCTGCATAGTTACAATGTTAACAGATTCTAGTCCAAAATTATCCAGTAAAGGTTTGAGAGCTAAAACCATTCCGATTGTTGAACAATTCGGATTAGTAACAATACATCCACCATTAAATTTTTGATGCTTCACTAATTGAAGGTGTTCTGCATTTATTTCCGGTACAAGAAGCGGAATTTCAGAATCCATTCGATGATTTTTTGAATTGGAAACTACAATGTAACCTGCATTTGCAAAATTGGTTTCAATTTCTCCTGCAATGCTTGAATCCAGGCCTGAAAAAACAAGTTTGCAATCCAAACCTGGGGCACAATTTTTTACGATTAGATTTGCGACAGAAGAGGGGAGTGGTGTAGATAGAATCCAGTTAACTGCTTCTTTATAAGATTTACCAGCGGATCTTTCTGAAGCCGC
>CAZRMA010000121.1:0-9812 GCA_964600655.1 uncultured Ignavibacteriaceae bacterium | reverse complement strand
ACTTCCGTAGTTATAGAAAACCCGGCGGGTACGGGTAGTCCGATATTTACCATCTCTGCAAGGTTAGCTCCCTTTCCTCCTAGCAAGTTTTTCATCTCTGCTTTGCCTTCAGCTTTTTTTCCTCCGAAGAAGTAAACATATTTCTTCTGCTTTGCCATATTTATATTTCCTCCTGATTATTAGACTGCATAACTTAAATATTTGTTATACTTATTAAATTTCAAGCTATGCCGTTTTATTGTTATTAGTTTAGTTTACTTAAAATGAATTCTTTGAATTCTTCTTTTTCTTCAACATCCAATCCAATCTTCAAATAAAAGATATCGATGTCATCAAGCTCTTTTGAATACCTTGACAATTTAACCGCATCTTTGTGTGTTGTTAAAACCGAATATGAATTTGTTGAATAAAACTTTTTTCGTATTTCTTCCACTTCTTTAATATCATAATTTTTATGATCTCTGAAAATCATTCTGTTTTGTGTGTCGATTTTTGACTGACTTAAAACATTTATAAATGAATACGGATTTGCTATGCCGGAAACCAACAAACTTTTTTGCCCAATAAATTCTTCTACTGTATATTCAGCGTTTTTTAGCACGTCTACAAAATTGACTGTTTTATATTTAGCATGAAATATTTTTTTATTTTCAAAATAATTTTTTAGTTCATTAGGAATTTCAACAGCTTCGGAAAATTTTCTATTAATAATAATAGCGTCTGCACGATTTAACGATTTAAAAGGCTCTCGCATATTTCCTGCCGGCAATAAAGTTCTAATCAATTTGCTTTCATCAATTAGAAATTTTTGTTCGCAAATAACCAAGTCTATGTCTCTTTTAATCCATCTATGCTGAAAAGCATCATCCAACACAATCGTGTCAATTTGAGTGTCGTTAATAAATTTATTTGCGCCTTCAAAACGGTTTTCGGAAACCGCTCCCGGAACCATACATTCATTAACCGTCAAAAAAATTTCATCACCACAATCGTCCACTGATGTTAAAATTTTATTACCATCCGAAACAAGCAGATAACCCTTGGTTTTTCTGCCATAACCCCGGCTTAAAACACCAACCTTTTTACCTTCAGTCTTCAAAAGATTGAGTAAATAAATTACTGCTGGTGTTTTGCCAGATCCTCCGACAGTAATATTGCCTATCGAGATGATGTTTGCAGAAACTTTGTTCGCTTTAAAAATATTTTTATCAAATAACCAATTCCTTATAGCAATGATCAACGCATAAATAGGAATAAGGGGGAACAATATTTTTCTAAAAAAATTCATCGCTAAAATATTTCTGCTTCATCTTGAAGTTGGGCCAGCTTTATTTCACATTCATCAATTATTTTTGAAGTGTCTTCAAAACTTAAGCTGCTGTCAATATAAATTGCATCTGAATAGACAACTTTTACTTTTGAAAACAATTTTGGAATTTCAAATTTATCCCAGCTTTTCAATATTTTTTTCCTGCTTACTCCAATTCCCATCAGCACTAAAGGCACATTACTTTTTTTTGCGGTTATTACTGCTCCTGGTTTTAGTTTATGAATAGGTCCTTTGGGCCCATCGGGAGTAATAGCAATGCTGCATTTATTCTTAGCATAGTCTACCATTATTCCAAGCGCAACATTACCGCCTTTGCTGCTTGATCCTCGAACAACAACATATTTCCAATGTCTTAATAAATTTGCCAGCATATCGCCGTCTTTACTTTTGCTGGTTAATGCAATAAAATTTTCTTTTCTATGAATATACCAGGGAATTATCATTGTGCCGTGCCAAAATGCCAAAACAAAATTTTGATTTGCCTCATTAAGCTTTTTTATTGTATCGCTGTTAATGAAATTAAATTTCAATGTTTTACAAAGAACACTTATTGTAACCGTTAGGAAATGATTACCAAAAAATCTTAAAACTTCTCTTTTAAATTCTTTAGCCTTCATTCATCATTGCAATAATAGAATCAGCAGCTCTGCCGGAAGCCCCGATAGTTCCGATCCTCATTTTTATATTTTTTAATTTTTCTTTAATTGAACTGTACAAAGCTTCGTTAGAAAGAATTTTTTTGCATTCAGAATAAATCAAGTCTTTTGTAACATCATCCTGAATCAACTCTGGTAAAACTCTTTCACCTAAAATTATGTTTGCCATTGCAATATCTTTTACTTTAATTAAATTTTTACCGATCAAATATGTTAAAAAACTTGTCTTATAAACAATGACGGACGGCAATTCAAACAATCCGGCTTCAAGAGTTGATGTGCCGGACTTAATAATTCCTATTTTAGCATGCCTCATTAAATCGTATGTAAATCCCTTTATAATTTTATAACCACCAGCTAAATTTAAATTAATAAATATCTCATCATCAATATTTTCAGAACCGGCTACAACAATTTGAAGATTAAATTCATCCGCTATTTTTTTTGCAGCTTTAAGTGCTTCCGGCAATATTTTTACAACTTCATTATTTCTGCTGCCGGGAAGAACTAATAAAATTTCTTTTGAATCATCCAAACTAAATTTCTTAAAGAATTCTTCTTTACTCAAAAAACTATATTCATTAATTCTTTCAAGTAGTGGATGCCCAACAAATTCAACATTTACATTTTCCTTTTTATACATTTCTTCTTCAAAAGGGAAAAGGACAATCATTTTATCAACGAGCTTTTTAATTTTTTTTATTCTACCCGCGCCCCACGCCCAAATTTGGGGAGAGATATAATAAATGATTTTAACATCTAATGATTTTAATTTCTTAGCAAAATTTAAATTAAAGCCCGGGTAATCAATAAGCACAACATCTTTAATATTATTTTCTTTAATTACTTCTATCAAATCATTCTGTACACGTTTAACAAATGGAATATGTTTAACCACTTCAACGAAGCCGAGAAAAGCCATTTTGTTGATGTGATAAATAATATCCATTCCGGCATCTTTCATTTTATCACCGCCGATTCCAAACACCGAAATATTTTTCTTTTTCTTCTTCAATTCGCAGATTAAAGCGGCGCCATGTAAATCTCCGGATACTTCTCCAGCAACTATCATAAGGTTATCATTCATGTTTGCTTAAAATCTTCTCAATAACCATAATAAAATTATAATTAGAGTAATAATGCTGAATGCCTGTAAGCTCCTTCTTTCAGATTTAAGCCCTGCTTTCAAATTAAACGGCGGCTGCGGAATTTTATTTGAAGGCTTATATGAAGTTAAGCGAGGAATAAATTTGGGCACCCGCTTAAGATATTCAGAGTAATCATTACTAAAAGCCTTTTTTAAATATCCTTCCTCCTCGCTGACAATAAAACTATATTGAACATAAAAAAATATTAAAGCAGCAATTTGTAAATATGGAAAAGCAGCATATGACATTACACCTATACCAAGGTAAAGTAAAATGTTGCCCACATACAAGGGGTTGCGAACATAACCAAATGGCCCGCTTACAATTAAAAAAGTACCGCCTGCACCTCCCGTGGTTCTAGTTTCACTTCCTGCCCAGCTAACACCCCAAAGCCGTATAAGCTCGCCGGAAAGTGCAATTAAAAACCCGGCTATTAAACTCCAAATATTGGGATTAGCGAAGAAGATCATTACAACCAAAAAAGGAATTGGAGTATAACTTCTGTATTTAAAGAACTGTGAGGCAATGTTTGACATTAAGTTACTCCTGCATGTATGCTTCTTTTCTTTTTAAATCCGCTTGATGTCTTTTTTTCAAACGCTTTTTTGACTTTAAACTTTCTAATCTCTCTACAATTTCATTAAAATTATTAAATGGGAAATATGAAATTCGTTCAACCTCACAAAATTTCAATAAACCGTCCTTGGCAAATATAAAATCACAAAACTGGGCGGCAAATCTATCTGAGTTTCCGTCACCGATGTAAACAGTGTAATCTTCATCTGAACTTAAATTAATTATATGATTTCTTTTACAATTTGCTGAGGTTCTGCAGTTCTCATGTTCATATGGGAATGAAGGCTGCAGACGTTTATCCTTTGTTATAGTTAATTTATTAGCAAAATATTTTAAGTGATTTAAATTTTCTCTTTCGAATATTCTTTTGATGTAATAATCAAATCCGTCGCTTAAAACGAATAGCTCAAAATTATTATCCTTGCAAAAATTTACAAGGCTGTGAAATGATGATTCTATATTTAAACCGTCAATAAATGAATCCAGCTTTACATTCTCTATTTTTTCAACTGAATTACATAGTTCAACCCAGCATTGCTTGGCAGAAATCTCATTGCTTAACAGGCCATCAATTATTTTATTAACAATCATGTGATCGCCAAATTCTCTGAAGATACTTTCACCAATATCCTGGCTGCTAATTGTCCCGTCGAAGTCAACAAATATTTTAAATACCTTATCCATTAATTTGTAATTACCATTTTCTTCACATCAACAAAATCATTTACTTTTATGCGATAGAAATAAATTCCCGGTTCTAATTTCTTAGCATTAAAAACAATTTGATTTTGTCCCGCCGGATAATTTTTATTTTCAATTTCACTAATGGTTTCTATTTTGCTGTTAAAAAACTCTACTGACACTTTTGCTTTTTTAGGCAGATAAAAGCTGATAGATGTTGAATCAGTAAAAGGATTAGGAAAATTCTGCGCAACAATTATATCCGATGAACCCACAAAATAATTTATGTTCGAAGCTTTTACTGCTGATATGTAACTGTTTTTATCTTTTTGAACAACTCTTAATTGAAGTACTCCTTTATCATCAGGTTTAAATAAAAATTTATAATTCTTATGTGGCTTAGCACTATCTGCAAAAAAAGTTTTAACGGTTTCCCAGTTTGGATTCGGTTCATTTGTTTGAAGGGCAAACTGTACATCATAAGTTGTCCCGGCTTTTTCATTAAACGTATTCCAACTAATGGAAATAGAATCATTTTTTAAACCGGATTTGATATTTAATATTTGTGAAATATAAGTTCCGCTGCTAAAAACTTTCTGCGCATAAATTCCAGGCTTATTATTTCTTCTATCTTTAAAAAAGATTATTACTCCGCCGTTATTATCAGGAATAGATGAGATATAACTTTTTTCTGAATTGTCATAAGTACCTGTCGGAATTCCGTTAACATTCCAGGACAATTCTCCTAAAGAAGAAATTTTTTGTGAATAAATATTCCCGCGTTTGCCTTCTATTCTTCTATCAAGCCAGGAAATAATTGCTCCGTCTTTATTACCGCCAGCAATTTTTTGTCCAAACTGGTTAGCAGTTTCACCGGCAACAAGAAGTCCATTTTCTTTCCAAAGCGGTTTGCCGTTTAAATTATATTTCTGGGCAAAGATATTTTCATCATTTTTTATTTCGTTGGTCCAGCATAAAAATAATGATGAATCAACCGTGCAAACCTGGGGAAAATATTGATTCCCTTTTAAAGAAGTTGCCAATACACCACCGCTACGCCACAGAGGCTTTTCCTGTGGCGAAATTAATTGATGATAAATGTCTTTATCTGGTTTTTGAATTTGCCAGGCGATATAAACTTTTGAATTGACCGTAATATCAGCAGAATAGGAAATAACGCTTTGAGCCGTATTTGAAATTGATACCGGTGATTCACTCCAAAGAGGTGTGCATGATGAATCAACATGCATTGAATAAATTATGCTTTTAACATTTTTATCTTCTATCCAAAAAACAAAGGCGCCGCCTTTTTTGTCAGATAATATTACAGGAAGATTTTTCCTGTTGGTTGAATTGAATAACAAATTATTTTCTTTGCTGCTAATCAATTTACCCCTGGGAGAAATCTTTTGAATTCTCAATGCAAAACTATCCAACGATGCTATTTGAGTAAGAAATAAAACAAAGGCATTACCTTTTTTATCGGAAGAAACATCGTAGCCCAAAATAATATTATCGCCTTTAGTTATTTGAACGCTTGAATCCGTCCATCCAAAGCTTCCGTTCGCAGCAACTTTTTGAGCATACAAATTTGAATGGATGCTGTCCTTCATTTGCTTCCATAAAACTATTGCAGTGCCCGGCAGGCTTGCTGCTGAAACAGGTTTAATTTTAATTGCTGAATTAACAGAAACTAATTTCCCGTCAGCTCTAAAACTTTTATTTCCATCGGCATCTACATGCATAAAATAAATATCGTTTTTGTTAATACCTTTTTTATAATCTTCCCAAAAAATAAATGCCCCGCCGTTTTGGTCTAAGACGGTTGAAATATTTATCGGGTCATTTGTATCAATTGCTAATTTTGTATTTACAGCCGGGTCATTTACCCATTGAGCTTCGGTTAAATGAAAGAAAGCTGTAAAGATTAAAATGAAACTAATTTTTAGCAGTGAATATTCATTAATAATATTTTTCACGAACTTTGTTTTTATAGAAGATTGATTCCTATGAAACAAAGTCCAGATCCTCATTAAAACGCACACTCACAAGCTTTGAAATACCCTCATCCTGCATTGTAACACCATATAGCGTGCTTGCCGATTCCATCGTTCTTTTGTTATGAGTAACAACAATAAACTGTGTTGCGCTGCTGAAGTCGCTAATAATCTTTGTGAACCGGTCAATGTTTGCATCGTCAAGCGGGGCATCAATTTCATCAAGAATACAAAACGGGCTTGGCTTAACCAGATAAATAGCAAACAACAAAGCAATTGCAGTCAAAGTTTTTTCACCTCCGGAAAGCAATTCGATTGAAGTTGGGCGCTTGCCTTTAGGCTTGGCAATAATTTCAATTTTTGCTTCAAGCGGATCAACATTTTCTTCTAATCGCAGATCAGCTTCATCACCGGGATTAAATAAACCTCGAAAGATTTCAACAAAGTGGCCTCTAATTTTTTCAAAAGTTTCAGTAAATAAAGTTTGTGCCGTAGTATTGATTTCTTCAATTGTTTTAACAACATCTTTTTCAGACTCAAGTAAATCAGTTCTTTGCTTTACTAAAAAATCAAAACGCTGTTTTTCTTCTTCAAACTCTGAATATGCAAGAAGATTTATCGGCCCAAGGTTTCTAACTTGCTGCTTTAATGTATGAACCTCCTCAGTTCTTTGTTTGAAATCAAATTCATTGAGGTCGTCAAATGTTTTTAAATCAAGTGTTAAGCTGTAATTTTCTTTAATCGCATCTAATAGATTATTCGTCTTTATTCCAAGCTCATTCAAAGTCATCTCGGCATGATGAATTTCATCCGACACAGCATCTCTCTCAGTTCTAAAATTCTTCTGATTGGTTTCAAGCTCATTTATCTGCGAACGAATCGTTTTATATTCTTCATCAAGCTGATTTTCTTCTTTTAATAAAATCTCTTTCCGGGTTCCTAATTCAGTATGCTCATTTTTATCTTCATCAACTAATTTTATAAGCGATTCAGTTTCTTCCCTGGAAGTTGAAATATCAATTTCTCTTTTCGAAATTGTTTTTTGAATGCTTTCAATAGAATCTTTCGCATGCTGAATTGAATTTTCAATATTTTTCTTTTCACCAATAAATGCAGTTAAGTCAACATTTATTTTATTTAGATTAGCTACAACAGAATTATAATTTTCTTCAAAACTTTTAAATTCATTTTCAAGCGATAACTTTTCGGCATCAGCTTTTTCTTTTTCGTTTTTTTCAGTAGAAAGAATATCGCCAAGCTTATTTTTTTCGGTATCAATTTTATTAGATAGCGCTGCTAAATCTTGAATTTCATTTCTTGCTTTTTCAATTTCATCAACCGCTTTTTTCTTTTCGAATTCAAATTGAGCAATCTGCTTTTCCACGTTTGCCAGGTCATTGACTAAAAGCCTGCCCTGTTCTGATAAGACTTTTAAGTCAATGCCGTTAATTTTTTCTTCTACAGCTTCAATCTTTTCTTTAAGATTGCTTAACTGCTGTTCACGCTGCGGGTATTCGTCTTTTAGATTTTCAAGAAGTTTTTTTCTTCCGAATAAAGAATCGTCCAGTTTTGGCGCAGAACCGCTTTCAATTATTCCGCCTTTATCAAGGTAATCTCCCGATAAAGATGCAAAATTAAATTCTTTATATTTTTCGGAAAGGATAAGTGCAGTTTCGAGCGAATCAACAATTACTGTTCTGCTCAAAATCTTATCAAAAAATAATTTCCACTTTTCATCAGTTTGAACTGCATCTTTAGCAAATGTTATAAATCCTTTTTCTTCAGGAATCTTTTTTAATTTTCTATTTACAGAAAAATCATAAATTTTTTCGGCTAATTTTTTGCGGCTTGTCCCATTTAAATTCGGGACAAGAAAAGAAGCTCTGCCTAATTCATTTGATTTTAAATAATCAATTCCATTCTTCAAATCATTTAAGGTTTCAACAAGAATATTATTTAAATTATTTTTTAAAGCAGCTTCTACAGCGAGTCTCTGTTCATCGGATGAATTACCAATGTGAGCAAGAAGAGTTTTATCACCTGAAGACCAATCATCATTATCGAGCAATGCTTTGGCACCTTTGGAGACACCTTCAAGATTATCAATCAAACTCTGAATAAAATTTATTTTGTCTTTTATACCGTTTATTATACCGCGCTCTTCGAGCTCTTTTGTGCGAAGTAAATTTAATTCATGCTCTAAATTTTCTTTTTCTTTTTGTTTTTTAACATAAAGATTTTCGGCTTCATCAATATCCTTTTCAGCGTCAGCTTTTTCTTCTTCAAGCTGTTCTATAAATCCAACAGTCTTTGCAATGTTTCCGGTTAAGGATTGAATCTTATCATTCAGCTTTGTTATTGCTGAATTTTTTTCGTTAAGAGATTTCTCAAGATTTGAATAATCATTTTCATGATTGGTGATGTCTTTAAACTTGCCGAGAAGATTTTCCGATTGAACTTTTAAAAATTCTCTTTTATCTTCAAGTTCAATTTTCAAATTATCTACCGAAATTTCCGTGGAACCTTTTTCTTCTTCCTTCAATAAAATCTTCTGCGAAATTTCCTGGACGTTATTTCCACCTTCTGCAATAAGTCTTTCTGCTTCGGTTAATTGAACGTTTAATTCTTCAAGCTCTTGTTTGTAGCGTTCAATATTTTTTGTAAGAGAATTTTGCCTTTCTTCATTAACAGAAATATTTTTTTGAATATTATAAATCTTTTCAGTTTGAAGTGTAACTTCGGCACGTTTACTTTTTAATGAGTTCTCTTTCCCGGAAAGTTCTTCTTTTGTTTTTTTTATTTCTTCTTCAAGCTTGGCAAGCCCCGATTCAATAGAAATTTTTCTTTTAAAGTTTTCTTCTTTTTTCAGCGTAGCTTCATTTTTCTGAAAATTAAAAAGAGCAAATTCTCTCTCAGCCAAATCCAATTCCAGTTCGCGTAGAGTTGTTGAAAGCTTATTATATTTATCTGCTTTTTTTGCCTGGCGCTCAAGTGAGTTTACTTTCTTTTCAACTTCCGAAACAATATCGTTAACTCTATTTAAATCTGTTTTAACTTCATCAAGCTTTCTTAGAGCAAGCCTTCGTCTTAACTTGTATTTGTTAACTCCTGCTGCTTCTTCAAACATTGTACGTCGTTCTTCTGCTTTGCTGCTGAGAATAGTTTCAACCATTTTCAATTCAATAACGGAATAAGCATTTGCGCCTATGCCAGTATCCATAAAAAGATTGGTAATATCTTTTAAGCGGCATAAATTTTTGTTAAGAAGATATTCACTTTCACCTGATCGAAAAATTCTTCTGGTAATGGTTACTTCGGAATATTCGGTTGGAAGAATTCCTTTATTATTCTCGATGGTTAGTGAAACTTCAGCCATGCCCATGGGCTTTTTGTTTGCGGTTCCGTTAAAGATGACATTTTCCAT
>CAZRMA010000120.1:0-9850 GCA_964600655.1 uncultured Ignavibacteriaceae bacterium | reverse complement strand
TATTTAAAATTGTAGGATTTTATGGACCTGCAATCGCTTATGTTGTAACAGAAATTTCTCTTGCTCTGTTTTTAGCTATAAAAATTCTTCCTACTTATAAAATTAAACTTAGTGAAATGCTGCAGTGGAAAAAGATATTCATTATTTTTTCTGTCAGTTTATTCGGTTTTCCAATTTTTTATTTAGGTAGCTTTACTCAAATTAATTCGATTGTGAATGCTATTGTCTTTAGTTGTATTTATTCTATTACATATTTATATGTATTAAAAAGAATAAAAATTATTGAGGTAGATATTTTTATGAATAAAATTCTAAGACCGTTAAAATTAAAATGGTAGAGGAGAAAAATAACTTGTTATTAATTTCATTCTCTTATGCTCCCAGTGGAAAAGTAGGGGCAAAACGCTTTATCAATTTATCAAAGTATTTCCAAATAAATGGATACACTGTTAATGTATTAACAGTAAAAAAAAAATATTATACTTCAATAGATAAATCTTTAGAGGTTAGCGGAAAGTTATACAGAACTGGTATGTTCCCACCATATCCAATAGATAAAAAAAATTTTTTTACGAAAATATATTTAAGAATTTGGGAATGGTTAGCCAAAATTTTAATTGATCCATATTCAGGGTGGATTATTCCAGGTATTATAAAAGGAATATCAATTCTTAGAAAGAACAAAATAGATATAATTATTGTGACCGGGCCGCCTTTTTCATCTTTCCTAATAGCTTATTTTTTAAGTAAAATATTTAAGAAGAAATTAATACTGGATTTTAGAGACCCATGGACGATATATTCAGGCAATTTATCAAAAGTCGGGCTTTGGATATGTAAAAAATTAGAAAATAAAATTATTGATTTTGCCGATGCACTTATATTTAATACAATGAAAGCTGTACAACTTTATTCTCAAAAAAATGAATCAACTAAAATTGAATACATTTCAAACGCAT
The DNA here is from genome assembly GCA_964600655.1 of uncultured Ignavibacteriaceae bacterium. Taxonomy (GTDB): domain Bacteria; phylum Bacteroidota; class Ignavibacteria; order Ignavibacteriales; family Ignavibacteriaceae; genus CAVSWT01. The sequence continues at coordinate 8,891 of CAZRMA010000120.1, read as the reverse complement.
ATGATTATAGTGTGCAGGATATAGTGCCAGTTAAATTAGAAAAAAATAAACTAGTGATTTTATATGCCGGGAATTTTTATGGTGCTAGAAAACTGAGTTATCTTTTTGATCCTTTAATTAAATTATTCGCAAATGGTTTAATCCAAAAAGAACAAATCTCAATTCATGTATTTGGAGAATTATGTGATGAAGATATTGATCTGATTAGTAAATTGAATTTAAATTCTTTGATAAACAAACACTCAAAGGTTGAGTATAAAAATATTATATCTTATATGAAAGGTGCAGACATATTATATTTGCCGCAAGGCCCTGAAGTTAAATATTCCTTAGCCTATAAATTTTTTGATTATCTAGGTGCTAAAAAGCCAATTTTAGCAGTTACATCTTGTGATTCTGCAATTTCAGATATCATGCACGAAATTGAATGTGGAGAGATTGCCAACATGGAGAACAATGAATCTATCTATCAGGCTTTACACAATATTTTGATTAAAAAAAATATATACTCATTTAATGGCATTGAAAAATACTCATGGCAATTTATTGCTGAAAAATATTTAAGAATTATAAAAACTATTTAAATTTTATCAAATAAAATGATACTTAAATTAATACTCCTAATAATATTAGTTCCATTTATTTACTTGTTCATTAAAAAACCGTTCACACTTGCTGCGGTACTTCTATTTATGCTTTTATATGGATTTAATTTGAAGCTTCCTTTTCTATTTGATGCAAGAGGAATATTATTGATATTAATGATAGGGAGACTATTGATTGAGAAGGAGAACCTGAATTTAATTTCTAAATACTTCTTTACAGATAAATATTTTTACTTATTCATGGGTTTTATTTTTTATAGTATGGCAATATTGATTCCTCGATTTTACGATATTAAAGATTTTGATTTGATAAAAAATAACTTGATACTAATTGGAAGTTTCTTTTTGGGGTTTATGGTTAGTATACACCCCAAAGGGAAAAATGTTTTTATAATTGCAATTATGACTTCCGGAATTTTCGCAACCATAGATTTAATATATACCTATATAGTTTTTGGGGATAATAGCCCAGCTAGAGTATTGAATGTAATTCTTTATAACGATCCAACACAAATAAATTATAACTATCACGCTATGTTAATTGGCATTGCTATAATATATACTCTCTTGCTGTATCACCGAAAAACAATTTCAAAAATTATTTCATTCATACTCCTGTTTACTTTTACATTAGGAGTAATATTAACTACTTCCAGAGGTGCAATTACCTCAATAATTTTAGTTTATATTATAATGGTTATAGTGCAAAAAGAAATCAAAATTAATCTTCGCACTATTATTACCGGGTCAGTTGTATTGCTTGTTTTTTTTGTTTCATTTTATATGGTTTACAACGTAATTTTATCTGATGTTAAACGTCCTGTTTTAATCGACAATATTTATTGGAGGCTCTATCAAGAACCTCTCGGCTTGTTAGGTATATCTACTAGTGATGAACATGTTTATTCGGTTGATGTTAAATATGGGACAATGTCCCAACGTTACGAAAAATCATCAGAAGATATAAATAATTTTTTAAAATCAAGCTTTTTAGACCAAACCTTTGGACTAGGAGAAGATGGCTATATTTTTACAAAATTTAGCAGTGATGATTGGAAAAATGCACATAACGGATATGTCCTTTTACTTATTGAAAGAGGTATTTTAGGTTCAATTTTATTTCTAGTTAGCCTTGTTATGATTATTGTTAAATCTTTGAAAATATCAAGAAAAACAACTACCAGTATTCCTATAGTCTACCTATTATTATTTTTAGCAGTTTTTACTGTTTCACACAACGGGGAAATTACAAGCAACCTTGCCTTTTTAATATTTGGTGGAATAATAGGAAATAACAAAAGAACATTAATTAAAACAGCTTCATTATCAAACTTCTTGAAAAATATTTTGTTAAATAGCAGAATAGAGGAAAAAGAAACCGATAGTGAAAAAAATAACATTATAGTACAAAATCACTAAATCTTTATTTTTAATAATATGAACCAATATTTAAATAACAAGATCTTTAAAATATCTTCTGCATTTGGCAGAAAGAATCAAAAGTGGAATAACTTCAAACTATTTAATAAAACTCAATTTTATAACGAAGAAGAGTTTAATGCATTTCAAAATAAAAGATTGCAGCAGTTATTAAAAGTTTGCAATACTAATATTACTTATTACAGAGAATTATTTATCAAGAATGGAATTCAGGTCGATTCAATTAACGTTAATAATTTCAATGAAATTCCTTTATTGACCAAGGAAATCATCAAAGCTGAAAAAGATAATTTATTAAATAAAAATATTGATCCCGGTAGAGTAAGACTCAATTCTACCAGCGGTTCATCTGGTAACAAAACGATTTTTTATTCAGATGTAGATTCTGAATTGATAAAAGCGGCATTAGTAAAAAGAGCTTTAACCTGGTTGGATATAAATATTGGAGATAAAGAATTAAGAATTTGGGGGGCAATGCATGATGTTAATAAAGCTCGGACGTTAATTAACAGGATGAAAAATTTTGCAAGCAATTATAAAGTTATTTCAAGTTATAAATTGAATGATGAAATAATTGAGAATTATATCGCTCTAATAAATAAGTATAAGCCTGATCAAATTCACGCTTATCCTTCGTCGATATATGAAATTTCAAATAAGATAATTGACAAAAAGTTTAATGTTTACAGTCCAAAAGCAATCCTAACTTCTGGTGAACAATTGTATGAATGGCAGAGAGATGTAATCAAGAAAGCTTTTAATGCTGATGTTTTTAGTTTCTATGGTTGCCGCGAAGTTAATATTACTGCTCAAGAGTGTAAGACACATGAAGGCCTTCATATAATGGCAGAAAATATAATATTAGAAGTCGTTAATGAGAAAGGAGAAAATGTTTTTGATGAAGAAGGTGAAATTGTTGTTACTGATTTGTCAAATTATGTTTTTCCCTTTATCCGGTATAAAAATTTGGACCGTGGAGTTTTAACAAGAGAAAAATGTTCATGTGGCAGAAATCTACCGCTTTTAAAATCCATAAGTGGAAGAACATTTGATCTAATTAAATTAAAAAATGGGGCTAGTGTTGGAGCAACATTTTTTACACATTTATTCCGGGAAAAGCCGGGGATTGATGATTTTAGAATTTATCAGGATGAAATTAATAAAATAAAAGTTGAATATATTTCATCTGATAATAATTTGGATACTTCATTTTTTATAAATCAAATTTCCCAACAATCAGACAATTTGCTTGAGATAGAGTTTAGTAAAGTTGATGATTTTAAAACACCTGATTCAGGTAAAAAACAATTTATATTTTCAAAAGTATGATATACATGTTGCACAGCGTAGGTAATACGCATACAGATTGGAATTTTAAATTCCTTTCATTAAAACTAATGCATTTAGAAAATTTTTTTAAACTTCTTAACATAAATAAAATTAGGTCTTATTTTGTTAGTGAACTTTATGATTTTGATTTTCAAACTCCCGATAATTCAGTTGCCTTAAGCTTTGATGATGGATATGTAGATAACTGGGTTTATCTTTTCCCTTTACTAAAAAAATACAATATTAAAGCAACTATATTCGTGAATCCGGAATTTGTGGATAAACGAGAAATTTTAAGAGATCAATATCTAAGTGAAGTGTCAGTTGAAAAGCAGGATAAAACGTTAGGATTCCTTTCCTGGAATGAGATAATCGAAATGGAAAATTCAGGGTTAGTAGATATTCAATCACATTCAATGAGTCATACTTGGTATTATAACGGGACGGACTTAATTGATTTTTTTACCCCACAAGATTATCAAAGCAAAATGCCAAGAATAAAACAATATCCTTGGATTTCATGGAATGAATTACCGGACAGTAAACCGTTTACTCATAATTCAAATTCTTTTTTCTCTAAAAAAATTGGGTTGCCTATTTTGGAAAATGGAAGGTCCTTGGGCATAAAAAGATTTTTTCTGGATGAAGATATTCAGAACCATATGGTTGATTTTGTAAATGGGAATAATGAATTTTTTAATAATCCGGACTGGTTTAATCTTCTAAAAAAAGAATATGAATATTTTATAAAAGATAAAAAAGAGATCGGTAAATATGAAACAGAAGTTCAAACCCACGAAAGATACTACTATGAGTTGAATGAGAGTAAGAAAATTTTGGAAGAAAAGTTGAATAAGACGATAACAATTTTATGTTGGCCTGGAGGTGCATATAATTCAGCAAGCGTTAAATTATCCGAAGAGGCTGGCTATTTAGCTTCCACAAAATCTTCTAGGGATGCAGAACCGGTTGATAATAAAAATAAAAAATATAAAAGAATACCAAGAAAACCGTTAACCGGGAATATTGGGTACAAAGGAAAGATATTAGGTAATTCTTCTTTAAAGAATATTTTATATTATAGATTCAGTCCTTCTATTTATTCAAATCTCCTGATTAAAACTGAAAAATTATCCCGTTTGGTGCTCAAGTTTTAATTAAAATTAAAAAAAATAATTGATTTTTAGGTTAACCATGTCAAGTAAAATTAAAATTTTACATATAATATCTAGTTTAGGCAGAGGGGGGAGAGAGAGGCAGCTATCAGTAATGGTTCATTACCCAATTCCTGAATTCGAACAATTTATTGTTACATTTTACGATATTAAAAATAGTTATGCAGAAGAATATAACTTAACAAATTTAATTTTTTTGCCCAAAAATAAAATAAAAAGATTTATTGAATTATTTAAAATTGCAAAAAAAAATAAAATTAATATAATCTATGCCTGGGGCAATGGGGAAGCCTTATATGGGATACCAATTGCATGGCTGCTAAATATAAAATTTGTTAATGGCTCAATTAGACATGGAATAACTTTAAATAAATTTTCACATCGTTTTCGCTCCATTGTGCTTAGGCGTAATAAGTATATTATAGGGAATTCAGAAGCCGGATTTAAGGCGAATAAAATTAACGTAGATTCTAAAAAACATTTTGTACTTTATAATGGCATAGAGGATAAATTTTTTATCAACATAAACAATTCCAATCGGAACACGTTTTTGTTAAATAAAAAATTAAATGATGACATGGTTATACTAATTTCAGTAGCCAATTTTATACCTTATAAGGATTATTTCACGACCCTTCAATGTTTGAGAAAGTTAAAAGATGATGGTATAAAATTTCATTATATCGCCATTGGAAAAGGTAAAATGGAAGAAGAAATTAAGTTAAAGATTAAAGAGTTAATTCTTGAAGAATATATTTCTATTTATAGTAATAACCCTAACATTGCTGAGCTTCTTTCCGTAGCTGATATAATGATTCATTCTTCTTTGGGTGAAGGATGTTCGAACGCAATATTGGAGGCGAAGGCTGCCGGTGTATTAGTAGTCGCGTCTAATACTGGAGGGACAAAAGAGATTGTGGGGAAAGAAGATTATCTATTTGAGTATAAAGATGTAATAGATTTAGAAATGAAATTAAAAGAAGCAATAAAAGTAGTGAAAGAAAAATCAGTAAATAAAACTTTAATTCAGAATCAAACGAGAGATTTGTTTTCAGTTAAAAAAATGCAAGAAAATTACAATAGGATAATTAGAACAATTTTAGATTTAAATTAGAAATTGAGTAAATAATTCATTTTTTAATGATAATGATTTATTTTGTTAACAATAATTTTTTATCCCGTAAATTCTTATAATGTCTTATAAATAAATATTTATGTTCCACCTACTCATTATTTTAATCTTTGAATCAAACCTATCTAAAACTAAAAATTAATTAATGTAAAAATTTATGCTTTTCAATTCATTCGTTTTTTTAATTTATCTCCCAATAGTACTTGGATTATATTATTTACTTCCTAAAAATTATAAGAAAATTACATTACTAATCTCAAGTTATATCTTTTATGGATATTGGGATTACCGGTTTCTATCATTATTACTTTTATCAACTGTAATAGATTATTTTTTAGGCCTTTCAATTTATAATTCAAATGATCAGCACAAAAAGAAACTTTTTCTGATCTTAAGCATGGTTTCTAATTTATCGATCCTTGGTGTTTTTAAATATTTCAATTTTTTTGTAAATAGTTTCAATGAACTGATAAAACCATTAGGCGGATCGTTAGATTATGTACATTTATATATTGTACTTCCGGTTGGAATTTCCTTTTATACATTCCAAACTATGTCTTATACTATTGATGTTTATAGAAAAAAAATGCAGCCCACACATAGTTTCATTGATTTTGCTGTCTTTGTTTCCTTCTTTCCTCAACTTGTTGCTGGGCCTATTGAGAGAGCTTCAAATTTACTCCCTCAATTTAAAACGCCACCGAAAGCCACTATGGTGCAAATCGAAAAAGGCATTACTTTGATCGTGCTTGGGTTATTTAAGAAAGTAATGTTAGGTGATGTAACTGGCAGGATAGTGGATAATATATTCGCTCAACCTTCATTATATAAATCATCAGAACTTATTGCCGGTTTAATTCTCTTTTCTATTCAAATTTATGCAGATTTTTCAGGTTATAGTAATATTGCAAGAGGCACAGCCAAATTGTTTGGAGTAGAATTAATGAAAAATTTCGAACAGCCTTATTTATCTTCAAATATTACTGAATTTTGGCGAAGATGGCATATATCTCTTTCATCCTGGCTAAAAGATTATTTGTATATATCGCTTGGTGGCAATAGAAAAGGTGAAAAAAGGACGTATATCAATTTAATGTTGACCATGTTATTAGGCGGATTGTGGCATGGAGCAAGTTGGAATTTTGTTATTTGGGGAGGTTTGCATGGTATTTATTTAGCTTTTCATAAAATGATGTTGGGGAAAAAGAAAATTCAAGAAAGATTTGAATACACTGATTTTAAAAGTCTTTTGATTTTTATAACAAAAGTATTTTTTACATTTATTCTGGTTTTGATTACCTGGTTATTTTTTAGAGCAACTGATTTTAATACAATACAAATATTTGTGAGTAAGATGATACATTGGGAAAGTAGTGAGTTTACATGGCGGTTTGTTAAAATAACATTGGCTTTCTTTTCTGTTATGCTGATATATGATATTTTCGAATATTATTTAAGGAAGCATACATTTGTGCTTGCGATAAAAGAAAAGGCATTCGCTTATGGAATATTATCAGCTATGTTTATAGTGTCATGTGTGTTTCTATTTCAATCAAAACCTTTACCATTTGTTTATTTCCAATTTTAATAAATTATGAAAAAACTATTTTATTACTTTTTAGCATTGGGATTCTCATTAATTATTCTCGATCTATATTTAAATGTTGCTGAAGTTATTACACCAAATGCAACTCATTATGATACTAAAATTGGAGTGATAACAAAACAAAATAAAAATGTAATAGGATTTAATGAAGGATTTTTTGTTGGGCGAACTAATAATTATGGGTATTGGGGCCCCGGTTATCCGCAAGCTAAGAAGAATGGAGTGATTAGAATAGCATTGATAGGAGATTCTTATATTGAGGGTCTCCAGATGTTTGATCGTGATCATTTGCGTTCTATTATCGAAAACAAATTATCTGCTAAATTAAATACGAAGGTTGAAGTTCTAAAATTTGGTTTTAGTGGATTTAATTTAGAAAATGAATATTGTTACTATATGGAATTCATTAAGAAATTTCATCCAGATCTTACTTTATTTTTCATCAAAAACCCGGATGTTTATGATTTAAAAAAGACTTACTTCTTACCAAGTGTGATAGTAGATACTGCAAACCAAACCATTAGAATTGACAATAGTTTTTCTAAAAATAGCTCATTTAAAAAAGAAAAATATATTCAACAGTTCAGCGGTATCTCAAGAATTCTTCAACTGGCTCATAATGATTTTACCTTGATTCAAAATGGAGAACTACTACCAATATTACTTGATAAGTTTTATCCGGTGAAGACTATTAATCGAGAAGCGAATTCCCAATCAAATCAACATCTATCATTAAAAGCAAAATTAATTTTTAAATACCTAGGGAAAGAAAATGGTATCGTGATTGTCAATCTAAAGGAAATCGATAAAAAAATATTAAATGAAATTAGAGCTAATAAAATCTTTTATATTGATCCTATTGCAACATTAACGGATACCCAAAAACACGAGTTTGTTTTCTGGAAAGCAACTCATAGAACAGGCCATTGGAATCAAACTGCACATACTTACATTGGCAACTATATTGCCAAACAATTAATACCATTCCTAAAAAAAATAAAAGTTAAAGTACAAAATGCCTCATATTCAAATTAAAAATGGGAATAATTAAAATTGTTACGAAAAATATATAATGATATTTATATCAAATCCCCAAAAATTATTCAGGGATATTTAACAAAAGCTGCATTTAAAATTGATAACAAACCAACCGTTAAACTAGCTACAAAAAAGAATAATTTTCCTAATGGAGCTAAGGGTGGTTTTGTTATTTCTGCTGATTTTGAATTGGCATGGGCTTGGAGATATAGTAAGAAAAATAAATCCCCTTTAGAATTTGGGCTGAAAAAAGCTCAGCAGTCAAGACAAAATATTCCAATATTATTAGGAATGTTTGAAGAGTATAAAATTCCAATTACTTGGGCAACTGTAGGACATTTGTTTTTAGAAACCTGCAATAAAGGGGAACACGATTGGATGCATAAAATACCTAATTTTGATGATCATTGGAATTTTACTAAAGGAGATTGGTATGATTTTGATCCGCATACAGATTATAAAAAGTCTCCAGAATGGTATGCCCCAGACTTAATTGAGAAAATATTAAATTCTAAAGTAGAACATGAAATCGGATGTCATTCATTAAGTCTGGGGCATACCATTCT
>CAZRMA010000119.1:0-9908 GCA_964600655.1 uncultured Ignavibacteriaceae bacterium | reverse complement strand
TATGGATCATTCCCCTGCATACCTTTAACAAAAGCAACCCCCATTTGTGAAAGCAAATATGGATCTTCACTATAAGATTCTTCATTCCGACCCCACCGCGGATCACGTGCGATATTTATAGTGGGACTCCAATAAGTTAAGCCTTTACCAGTAGTAACATGTAAAGCACGTGCTTCGTCAGATATTGCCGAGGCAACACGGTGAATAAGGTCCGGTTCCCAGGTAGCTCCCATCGCAACAGCTTGCGGAAATGATGTAGCCCCGCTTGCAAGAACTCCGTGTAAAGCTTCGCTCCAATAGTTATATTTGGGAATTCCTAACCGGGGGATTGAATCAGATTCGTTAGTTAACTGCTTAATCTTCTCATCAACTGTCATTAAGTTTATCAAATCGGAAAGCCGTTCTTTATATGAATTTGGTTTAAAGACATTTATAATTACAGAATTGTGTGACGATTCTTTACCGGACAGAATTAATAAATAATAACCGGAACGCGGAAATGTAACTTCGGTCACCGGATTAGAAGCATCTTTAAAAATCACTTCAGAATTTTGCGGGCACGACCATTCTAGTTTTATATTATCTGAAGAGACACTTCCATTAAGCTGTGCTGAATGGGTTTTCTCCCAATTTATAATTTGATTGCTGCCGGCATTGATTGTAACAGTTTGACCAAAATTAAAATTAGAATTTAGAAGGAAGAGAACTATAGTTCCTATAATTGATTTACTAATTCTAAGTTTCATTTAATGCTCCATAAATAATAACGAAGATACAAGATTTATCAATTTTTATTTTCTACCTTAATCTGAGTAAATGAATGAGCTGGAAATGAATAAGTAATTTTATTTCCTTCGACTTTTACTTCTTTTGATTTCGGCATATATTTTTCTTGATTATCAAATGTAAAAGGTTCGGTTAATGAGTCATTATCAACTATTGTTGCTTCGGCTTTTCCTGTAAATGTCCCCGAATTATTAATTATATCAGTAGTAATTGCATTATCCATATGTCTATTAATAACATTTATATAAATTGTATTTGTTTTGTTATTGTATACAGTTGTAACGTCAAGATATGGAATGCCTTTATATTTCTCTGTATTAAATGTATCGCATTGGACATATGTATCAATGGAATTACCGAGGCAATTGTTTGAAAATAATTTGAATGTATAAAAAAGAGGTGACTTAAAGGTTCCTTTTTCTCTATCACTTGACAGCAGAGAAGTGAACAAAGTAAAGTTAGCCATTTTAACAACATCGGCATGACGTACAAAAGAATTGAAACATTGTGCTATCGGCAGCACTGATAAAAAATTTCTTCCGAATGTTCCCCATTCATCCACTGAAATATAGATCGGGTTCTTAAAATCTTTCATTGCTTTAACAGCATCTATTTCATCGGCAGTTACTCGAATCTTCTCCTCAAAATCCATTGCGCTCTGTCCCATGAAGGTATAATAGTCAGGCGAATTTTCCCAGTAGCGATGGATGGAAATATAATCTATCATATCTCCAAGTCCCGCAAGTACTTTATGATTCCACTCAACCCATTTACCTGTGCTCTCATAGTAAGATGATCCTGAAGCTACAAACTTAATTTTATTGTCTACAGCTCTCATCGCCTTAGCAGCTTCTCTTGCAATCTTAACATAATCTTCTGCGTTTTTATAACCCAGTTCCCAAGGTGCACCGTCAACTTCATTGCCTAGATCCCATATTTTCACATCATATGGTTTTACATGACCATACTTTGCGCGTAAATCGGAATAGTATGTTCCTTTTTTATAGTTGCAATATTCAACCCAGTGATATGCGTCTTTTATTGTTCCGAGACCAAGATTTACAGCTATAACATTTTCACTTCCGATTGCTTTATTTAATTTAATCCATTCATCCGTACCTACATGATTATTATCCGTACCGCCCCACGCAAGGTTTATACGGGCGGGTCGCTGGTCCTTTGGCCCGATGCCGTCTTTCCAGTCATAACCCATAACAAAATTTCCACCAGGCCAGCGCATGTTGGTGATCTTCAATTCTTTTGCTGCTTCAATATAATCTTTCCTGAATCCGTTCTCGTCTGCAAGCAGTGAGGATGGATCATATAAACTTCCGTAAAGTGTATTGAAACTTACTGTGTCTGGCAATCCCATTCTGCTTCCGCTAAAGTGGATCGGTTCCATAAATACACCGTAAATCTTTGGATCAATCTCCCCTACGGTTCTGTTAACATCAATCTTTATTTTTGCTGTCTGGGCAAATAATGAAAAATCAAGAACAAACAAAAAAATAAAAAGTATTTTTTTCATGGCAGTTCATCGTTTGGTTAGTGATTAGTTATTTAATAATTTTTTAACACCTTAAATAATTTGTAACAAATTATTGTATAGAAAATTTTATATTATTAATGAACATTTTAAGCTTATGCAATTTATTCTTCATATTTATTATTTAATTAAGACAAATTTCTTAACAGCCGAATAATTATTTGCAGTTAGTTTGTAATAGTAAACTCCACTTGCAAGTTGTTTTGCATTGAACGATACACTATAAGTTCCGGCAGCCCTTTCCCTATTTTCTAAAGTAGCAACTTCTCTCCCTGTAACATCATAAACCTTAATTACTATCTGCGAATTAGTAGAAATAGAATAAGTGATTTTGGTTGATGGATTAAAAGGATTCGGATAATTTTGAAATAGTTTGAATTCTTTCGGTAAACTTGTGTTGTCGTTATCGATTGCAGTTATAAGCGGTCTTATTTTATAAACCGACGTTCCTGCAGTTATAAATAATGTTTTACGGTCGACATCGCCCCAAGCACAATTGGAAGCAGAAACATTTGACGGTAAATCTATTTTGCCAAGTTGTACTCCGGAAGGCGAAATAACCCATACAGCCGACGAGCATGCACAATAAATATTACCATATTCGTCAACTTTCATTCCGTCCGCATAACCTACCGCCGGAATTGTAAAGAATAGTTTTTTATTTGTTATCGTTGAATCATCGATAACATCCCACACATAAATTTTGTGCACCTGCGAATCATTTACATATAGTTTCTTTTCGTCAGGTGAAAAACAGATTCCGTTAGGTAGGGCTAATGTTGCAAGAAGTTGAATATTTCCGGCAGGGCTTATCCTATAAATCCCGTTGAAAGCAAGTTCCTTATTTTTTTGTCCGCCTGGGATGTTAAAATCAGGATCCGTAAAAAAAATGGAACTGTCGGATTTAATAACTAAATCATTCGGACTATTGAACTTCTTCCCCTCATATTTATCGGCGAGTGATGTTTGTGAGCTGTCTTCTTCAAAACGTACTACTCTTCTAAGCCCCATCTGACAAGCAATAAGTCGTCCTTCTGCATCATAAGTCAACCCGTTAGTACTATCCGGGTGACTTATGAATACTTCCTTGCCATTGTCAGAAGTCCATTTATAAATTTTATTACCTTTAATGTCTGAAAACAATAAGCCAAGACTATCCTTCCAGACCGGTCCTTCCGGTTGTTGAATTCCCGAGGCTATTTCTTCAACCTTGGCATTTGGGTCAAGTACTGATTGCGGAAAAGCTTGCGAAGAAATTAGCGCAATCCAAATGATACCAATAAGTATAATATGTGAAAAGTCTTTTTTATTTTTCATTTGCCCACTATTCTCAGACGCAATTACACTAACCTTACCTAATTTATCCAAGATCATACGTCTTAGTATTACTAATATTGAGTAAGCTGTACTATATATATAATTCATAAATTTCTTGAATATTATTTTTGTAAAATCATTTTTTTAGAAACATGAATCTTACCGGCTTGTAATGAATAAATATAAACGCCGCTGGCAAGTTTTGAAGCATCAAAAGTTATTTTATGTGTAGAAGCGGATACATATCCATTTACTAATGTTGCAACTTCTTCTCCTAATTCAGAATAAATTTTCAAGGTAACGAACTCTGCTTCAGGTAAAGTATAAGAAATAACTGTTGACGGGTTAAACGGATTAGGATAGTTTTGAGATAACTGAAAAGATTTTAGTATTGGATTTTCATTTGCTACACCTGTAATATTTAAATCTTTGAATAATTCTATTCCGTTCCCTGTTCCTAAATCCCTCGAGTATTGTTTATCTATTTCATTATTCCAATGTTCATGCACTCCCAAACTTGAAAAGTATTTGCCATCATTATCCGGATCATATTTAATTCCTTCTGCCCATTGTGACGAATCAGCTGCCTGGTGTAAATAATCATCGGCGGCAGGTTTTTGAGCGTAAGTTCCAGCTCCATCATTAACATTGCGAGTTGCAGTAAATTCAGAACGTAAAAAATCATATCCAACCGATTCGATTGCTACGGGGTCGAGTGATGCAAATACAGACGACATCCAGTCATTATTAAAAGGCGGCATAGTGAATTTTTTGGGGTAACTTATTTCCTGGTCAGCAGGCCATAATGCATCCAACAAATAAAAAAGTGTTTTACCGCCAAGCATCTTACTAGCCATCATATCAACCTGGACCCGGTACATTCCATAATCTCTCCGGCTATTACTATAATCAAGCTCAATCGGATCCACTAAACCGTTATGAAGATGAGACGCATCTGCCCTAGTATGGGAACCGAAATGATTTTTAGCAAACATTGTTATCCCAGCACGTTTATGCCCTTTCAGCATAGGTATATTGAGTAGATATTCGGCATCTTCAAATACTTTGTAAAAACAATCATCATTTACAACAGCTCCCCCTAGTCTATTGGTATCCCAGACATTCTCACGCAATACGGTTCCTTTATCTGAATAAAAAATTCTTGGCGAAGTGTCTGCAATAAGTTGTTCCCTTCCCAAATTTGTATAATTATCATGACTGACATAATGAACATCCGTAAATTCTTTATGCCACATATCATAGCAGTGCTTATATGTATTCCTCAGCGGGTCACCTAAGTATATATCACTTTGAGCTACTCCCACTACATTGACTAATTGCCTTAGAACGGAAAGAACAACCTCAGGAGATGTTTCTGAAATACCATATGAACCGTTAGCAACAACAGAAAGATCTTTAGTGCTGAAATTTCCACCCCAGCCGCTGACATTATTTATCTTTATAAATATTTTTTCTCCTGACTTATATGAAACACTTCCTTTGCCTCTCGTATTGTTATGATATTTAAATATTGCATCCCATGCATCTTCATCGGTTGTATTCCCGGTTAACGATCTTATCGCTTTACTCACCATTCCATCAATTACATTTTGATTGTTATTCTCCGGCATCCACCACGCATGCCCAACTGATGTAGGGTTACAATTTTCATTTGTCGCTTCAGGGTCGTAAACCCAAACAACTCTTCCCGGGAAAATACCTTTCGCTTCTCCAATAGGATCATTAGCAACATGAACTGAATTCGGTAAAGGATAGCCTGCATCACCTAAACTTTTATTGATCATACTTGAATCACTAAACCCAAAAACGGCAAGTCCAATAGAAATAAAATACGGGGCAAGATAAATTTTCTTTTTTGTTTTCATAAAAGCCAAGGCAGAGGCTATGAGTGTAGCAAAGTAAATTAAAAATCCGGACGCCAGTGGTGTAGCTGCTTTTATGCACGGATAATTAACTCTGCTTGGTTTTGGAACAACTCGTATTAATATCCATACTAGTGCTGCAAAACCAATAAAAGGAAAAAGTAATTTATAGAAACCCTTTGGAATAATAATCTTTTTTATTCTACCGGATTTTGGACAAACTTTCACAAATTTTTTAAATAATGCGTTCATTACGGCCCCTTTGGTTATTAGTTAAAGTTGAGTATTAAAATGTTGTTAATCATGATAGTTCGAATTTTGATAAATAGCCGAATATCTAATTGATATTCTCTTATTATCACTTTTATAGCCTTAGATTATAATTGAAAATTTGCAGCATTGAAGTCTTTCACTTATTTATAGTTAATCAAATTTTAACCAATCCATTTCAACAGTATTATTATTTAATACTACAACAAGGTTGTGAATCCCAGGTTGAAATTCTGATAAAGGCGAATTAATAATCTTCCATTCATTACTTTTAGGAATTTCAATCTGCCCAATTACAGGGCCATCAATTTTATCTAATCGTATTTGTAAGGTGCTTCCGGTTTTTGACAAAGCTTTTATATTAACCGATTTAAATTTATTATTTCCGAAATCAACGCTGTTGTATTGCATCCATGCATTGGCAGTATCAAGTATTGCTTTCCATCCCTCAAATTTATTGAGCGTATCAATGAAAGCTATTGATGCACCTTCATTGCTTTTTAAACTATACCTATCGATCTGTATCTTTTTTGATGCATCCGTTATTCCAACACCTCTTAATGTGGGAATTACTTTTTTAATTGTACCATCTTCCTTAAAAAACAAACTATCAATCCTTACAGATCTGTTTTTATCGAAATGTGGAGATAAATCATTATGATGGTAGAACAGGTACCACTGGCTTTTGAAATTAATAATTCCGTTCTGGTTGGTCCAGCATTCAGGAGTTTCATCCATGATCACTCCAGTAACATTAAATGGACCTGTTGGATTATTGCTAATTGCGTATTCAAGTCTTTCGGTTGTATCTTGTACATGGGGATAAGTAAGATAATAAACGCCGTTCCTCTCAAATACAAAAGGACCTTCTTTAAGTCCCTTTTCAGGCAGACCTTCAATGATTTGCGGCTCAGAGGCAAGTTCTAACATATTTTCTTTCAGCTTTGCCACATATATATTTCTCGCCGCCCAGTATAAATACGCTTGTCCGTCTGTATCTATAAATATATTCGGATCAATTCCGCGAACTCCTTTAATAGGTTTAGCCTTCGGTATAAAAGGTCCATAAGGTTCTTCTGATACTGCAACTCCAATAGAAAAACCTCTTCCAAGAGTAGCATCTTTCGCGGGTGCAGGGAAATAAAAATAATATTTCCCGTTCCTGTAAATACAGTCAGGTGCCCACATTGCGTAAAATTTTGAATTAACCCAGGTAACCTTGTCCTGACTTACAATAACACCATGGTCGGTCCAATCTATAAGGTTTTCCGATGAGAATACATGATAATCTTCCATACAAAACCAGCCTACTCTTCCTCGCTCTTCATTAGCAAGAATATCATGGGAAGCATAAAGATAAACTTTGCCTTCAAAAACTCTTGCCGAAGGATCCGCGGTAAACTGATTAGTAATGATTGGGTTTTGAGAAAATGAGCTAGGTGTAAAAGAAAGTATAAGTAAACCTAGCGTGAATAAATATAGTTTGTAATTCTTCATTTCTTAATTTATTTTAAAATAATTGTTGTACGCATGGTAAATTTTTTCTTACTTACAATAAGAAAACGTGACACATCTCTTTATAAATTCTTACTCTCACTCCCGAAATTGGCGAAGACATTATTTCTGAAAAAGCATCTTAATTGATTCTGAGAAATCCTTAGTTTCCATCCGGCAAATATAAACTCCGCTTGCAAGTCCCTCTGCAGTCCATTGAAGTCGGTGTTCTCCGGCAGGGACTTCCCCTTTAATAAGCGTCTCAATCTCACGCCCGCTAATATCATAAACTTTTAATGTCACATATTCATTTCGGGGTAAATAAAAAACTACCATTGTAGACGGATTAAAAGGATTCGGATAATTTGCGCACAATTTGAAAAGCTCGGGTTTCTTGGTATCCGCATTTGGGCGTACTGATGTAATTAAATTTTTACCATCTCCAACTAAATTTATCTCACTCAACCGGTTAGTCCCAATACCTCTTTTGTACAGATGGTCAAGATAATTATCGCACTCGGTATCACCATAGCTGTTATTTGCAGGAAGTTGAAGTTTTTCTGCTTCAGGATTTAATCCCATCAGATATGCCCCAATGCTGTCTGTTGCAACAGGATCTTTCCCAGCAAACAAAACATGACTTTCATATGGGGCAAAATTCGGATTCCAAACTCCTTCACCTCCGGTGGCATTTTTTATCCCATCAACTATACCCAAATGAACAGGCCGTGCAGCAAACAGATCACAAATTGATCCCGGTAAAAAAGTAGCAGATGACCCATCTGTGGGGCTGTGTATTGCCTGACGTCGATATTGGATTCCTGGTGTTGTGTAACTGGACTGTGGAACAGAACCAATCTGATTCTTGATCGAACATGTGATACCAGCTTCTGCATGGTGCTTCAATTTGCCAATTGAAACATATACATCAGTATCCTGCACTATTTGATTCATAGTTAGTTTCGGAAAGTTAAAATAATTTGCGCCTGTTGAAACGTCAACAAATGTACCTTTGCTTATATCTACAAGTTGGCATCCCAGATCGTTCTTAATATCCACATATCCCTGAAATACTGCATTATTAAAAGAGTCGCTGCTTCCTAAACTTTCTACTATGATTATATCATTTGCAGAAACGCCTGCATCTATGATTAATTGAGTTACTGCTTTAACAACAGAAGGATTACTCCACATTGCTTCAGTTACAGGAACCCCATTCAATTTTGGATCGAACGCATTCCCCGAACCTCCTGTCAAATTTATTTTTATTACTACTTTTTTACCATTGCTGAATAAATCTGAAATTCCGCCGAGTTGCTCAAAAAGGTATTGCGTTTTTTGTTTAACCCCTCCATTAACATCATCATATATATAGCTGTTTGCCGGAGTATTTAATGTGTTTGTAATTGCTACTGTAGCTAAATAGGATGAATCTTTTTTGTGCTGATATGCAAAAACTCCTGAAGGCAATATATATGGGGCAACAAATAATCCGGCTACAGCGGTGCCTGCTTTCTTTATAAAATCTCTTCTTGAAGAATTCATGCCATCAAAATTTGCTGTGTTTTTTTTACTCATATTTTCTCCTATAAAAAAATAGATTAGGATAATTCCGATTTAAAAGATAATGTAACATTGCTGATTTCAATTCATTTGACTTATTCTGTTCATAATGCTTTAGGGAACCAAACTTTCAATTTAAGAACTATTTTTTCACTATAGAATTCTTTATTTATTAATCAAAAAAGATTATTCAAGCTTTTTCAATATCCAAGCTGTGAATTAGTAAAATGATATACATTATTTATACTTGTACAGCCTAACTTTCTGAATGCTGAAAGTATTCCCCGGCAAATCTATATGTCTTCCCTGGTGGGTTTGATCTCCATTCAAATAAAGATCAGTAATCCATTTGCCGTTAACAAATTTTCCAGCCTCATCACTACCGATTCCCGCGATCGAATCATCAGTCCCACTTGTTTCAAATGTTACAATCAATCCCCTGCCGGCAATATAAAATTCGTCCGGAGAAACCATTATTATCAGTCCACCGAATCTAGGATTTTCTCCTTCTGTTTGCGGCGCATATTTCCAGCTGTATGCATGATGAAAATTAAAAATGTAATCACCCAATTTAACCTGTGCAGTTTGACTTGCACTGTCGAGCAAAACTCCCTTCATTGTTCCTGTACCTTGGCTGGCTATTATAAGTGGAGTAAGCTGGGAAAGTACGTCATAACCGACTGATACCTGATTGTTTTCAGGATTGGAAAGTGATTCAATTGAGAATGGACTGTAACCCATAGCATTTAGCTGACTACATGCGTAAAAAGCATTAGCAACACTTTGGTTATTTCCTGCTTCGGGTATAAACAAAGGATTAGAGTAGTTAATTTTTCCGTCTGCAGGTATGTAAAATTTGTTAGTCCACTCTGCAAAAGTCGGGAAATAAATATCGGGAGAAAGAAAATCAATATTAGGTGCGGCTGCTTTCCAAATATCAAAAAGGTGAGGTAAAGGGCCTGCGCTTGGATATTGACCAGGCTTATAACCCGGTCGAATTAATGCGGCGTTAACATACATAGGCAATGGATATTCTTTCTTTCCAGCTT